>JBGQDJ010000209.1:0-5508 GCA_041495805.1 Geobacteraceae bacterium | reverse complement strand
CCGCTGGAAAAGAGGGGGCCATTCCTCTGCCGGTCGCTCTCTGTATCTCTTCACAAAGACGAACATCGCCTCCTGAACGATATCAAGGGCGTCATCTTCATCCCTGACGGCAATCAAGGCCATACGGAATGCCCGGCGTTCCACGCCGGTCAGGAAACGGTTGAGTTGTTCGCTTGTATCCAGGTGCGGTTCCTTTACGCCATAACGTCCATACCTAAAAGAACGATTGTAACCGGGAATGGTTGACACGATTGTATGGAAATTATGCAGGTTTGATGAAGAAATCCCTTTCGGAAAACTGATTACAGAAAGAGGTCTCGGGCAGCATGGAAATGAGAATTCAGACCTCTATAGCCGCAACCGCTGCCTCACGCTCCCGGTCCTTGCTGTGGTCGCGGGCGATCAGCATATAGATGGAGGGGACAACGAAGAGGGTGAAGATGGTGCCGACGAACATGCCGCCGACCAGTACCAGACCAATGGAGTTACGGGCAGCGGCGCCCGCGCCTGTTACCAGGGTGAGCGGGAAGTGGCCGGCAATGGTGGCGGCGCTGGTCATCAGGATCGGACGCAGCCGTGTCATGGCCGCCTGGCGCACCGCGTCCAGTTTTGGGAGGCCCTGCAACTGCAGCTTGTTGGCGAACTCGACGATCAGGATGCCGTTCTTGGAAACCAGCCCGACAAGGGTCACCAGTCCCACCTGCGAATATATGTTTAGGGTGGTGGTCCAGCCATGGGTCCAGAAGGAGACGCTCGGGTCGGGCATCTTCAGGAAGGTGAATAGGAGCGCGCCGAACATGGCCAGGGGGACCGAGCCGGCCAGGATGACGAAGGGGTCGCGGAGGCTGTTGAACTGGGCCGCCAGAACCAGGAATATGAGGATTATGGCCAGGGCGAAGGCGGGGAGGAACTTGTTCCCCTCGGTGCGGAGCTGCCGGGATTCGCCGGTATAGTCCATGACGTATCCCTTGGGGAGGATCTTGCCGGCCTCCGTCTCCAAGAAGCGGAGCGCCTCGTCCAGGGGACGTATCGGCACGCAGCTCATCTTTACCGCGTTCAGCTGCTGGAAGCGGTTGAGCGAACGGGGCACCACCGATTCGCGGAGGGTGGCGATGGTGCTTAAGGGGATCAGCCTGTTGTTGGGACCGGTTACGTAGATATCCTTCAACTGGCCGGGGTTGAGTCGACCGATCCGCTCAATCTGCGGAATAACCTTGTAGCTGCGCCCGGAGATGTTGAAGCGGTTGACGAAATCCCCTCCGACCATCCCCCCCAGGTCGCCGCCGATCTGCCCAAGGTTGAGCCCCAGCGAGGCGACCTTGTCCTTGTCGATAATGAAATCGGACTGGGGTTGGTCTATCTTGACGTCGATGATGGGGGGGAATGCGAATATGCCGCTCTTCATCGCCTTGAGCTGAAGTTGTTTGGCAAATTCGAGAATCTGCCCGCTATCTGCGGTCGATGCAATGATGAACTCCACCGGGAAGTCTCCGCCTCCGGGGAGGGCCGGTGGTGTTACCGGGAAAATCTGGATTCCGGGTAATTTCTGCAGCTTTTGCTGCACCTCGGGCATGATCTGGAAGATGGTGCGATTCCGCTCGTCCCAGGGCTTGGTGACCAGGCCGCTGAACCCGGAGTTGGGAAAGGTGAGTTGAAATGTGAAGTCGGTCTCGGGGACGCTCTGGAATACCTGGTTGGCCGCGGTGGCGAAGCGGCTGTTCTGGTCGAGGGTGGAGTTGGCCGCCGAATCGACAATGCCGAAGATGACCCCCTGGTCCTCCATTGGAGCCAATTCCTTTGCGGACATGTTGAACATGGGGATGGTGAGTAGGGTCACCACGAGCCAGACCGCATAGACCGCGGGCCGGGCCGACAGGGTGGCGTCGAGCCAGCGGCCGTAGGTGTTTTTCAGGCGGTTGAAGTCGCGGGATATCCTGCCTGCAAGGCCGTGCTCCTCGATCCCCGGTTTAAGGAGTCTTGAGCACATTACCGGCGACAGGGTCAGCGCCACGATCCCGGAGATGGTGACTGCACCCGCAAGGGTGAAGGCGAACTCTCGGAAGAGCGAGCCGGTAAGCCCCCCTTGCAGGCCGATCGGGAGGTAGACGGCCGCCAAGGTTATGGTCATGGCGATTATCGGTCCGACCAGTTCGCGGGCGCCAATCATGGCCGCCTCCAAAGGCGATTTTCCCATGCCGAGATGTCGCTCCACATTCTCCACCACGACGATGGCGTCGTCCACCACCAGACCGACGGAAAGTACGATGGCCAGCAGTGTGAGCAGGTTGACCGTGAAGCCGAAGGCCTGCATAAGGAAGACACCGCCGATCAGCGACACCGGGATCGCCACTATCGGGATCAGGACCGAACGGAATGAGCCGAGGAAGAGGAAGATGACGACCATGACGATCAAGAGCGTGTCGCCGAGGGTCTTCAGCACCTCATGGATGGCGCTGGAGATATATTTGGTGGCGTCATAGGCGATCCGCGCCTTGAGCCCGGTTGGGAGGTCGCGTTCGATAGAGGCCATCTCGGTCCGCACCTTTTTTATGACGTCCAGTGAGTTGGCGTTGGGGAGGGTCCAAATCCCCATGAAGACCGCGGTCTGCCCTGAAAAACGGACTTCGGTGTCGTAGTCTTCGGCTCCAAGCACCACATCGGCGATCTCCCCCAGCCGGACAATGGTCCCGCTCTGTTCCATGACAACCAGGCGCCTGAATTCATCGACCGTGCTCAGGTTGGTGTCCGCGGTCAGGTTGACCTGAATGTATGTTCCCTTGCTACTCCCAAGGGCAGACAAGAAGTTGTTGGCGGCCAGGGCCTGGCGCACCTGGACCGGGCTGATATTGAGGGAGGCCATCCGATCCGGCTTGAGCCAGATGCGCATGGCAAAGGTGCGGGCGCCGAGGACATCGGCCCGTTGCACTCCCTGTATGGCGGAGAGGCGCGGCTGGACGATGCGCACCAGGTAATCGGTAATCTCGTTCTGTTTGAGCAGGTCAGAGGAGAAACTGAGGTAGGCGGATGCGAAGCGGCTGTCGGCGGACTCGATATTGATCACCGGCACCTCTGCTTCGGGCGGCAGATCGCGGCGCACCTGGTCCACCTTGGAACTGATCTCGGCCAGGGCCTTGGTGGAGTCGTAGTTGAGCTTGAGGCGGACGGTTATCGTGGAAAGGCCGAGGGTGCTCTTGGACTCCATGTACTCGATGCCGTCGGCGGCGGCAATGGCCCGCTCCAGCGGGGTAGTGATGAAGCCGCGCACCAGGTCGGCGCTGGCGCCGACATAAACGGTGCTTACGGTTACCGACGCGTTCTCGCTGCGCGGGTACTGGCGGACGTTCAGCGTGCGCATCGCCTGAAGTCCGGCGATGAGGATGATCAGGTTGACCACCAGGGCCAGCACGGGGCGGCGTATGAAGAGATCGGTGATTTTCATCGGTCAGTTGTTCTCCGGAGTGGGGGCCTTCTGGAATGGTGGGGCGAGTTTGTTGTCGACTACAACCGACTGGCCGTTGCGCAGCTTGAAGACGCCGGTGCTGACGATTTCTTCTCCTTCTTTAAGGCCGCTCACGGCGGCGACGAAGTCCCCCCGTTTTTCTCCCAGGCGTATGAACTGCTGACGAATTGTTTTCCCCCCCTTGTGCTCTTTGTCCTCAGTCACCACGAAGACCGAATCGCCGTAGGGGGCATACAATACCGCCGTTGCCGGGAGGGCCAGCACCTGCAGTCGGACCGGGAGGCCGACCGTCACATTGACGAACATTCCGGGGCGCAGCTTTTCGCCGCGATTGGCCAGAGTCGCCTGCACCTTGATGTTGCGGGTGTCTGCATCCACCAGGGGGTTGATGGCCTTGATGCGCCCCTCCATGGTCACGCCCTGCAGGGCGTCGCTGGTGACGCGCACCCCAAGGCCGGGGCGCAGCCGGCTGATCTGCTGCTGGGGGAAGGTGAAGTCTGCATAGATGGGGTCGAGTGTCTGCAGGGTGACGATAGGGTCCCCCTCGCGGAGTAACTGGCCGAGGTTGATCTGGCGGATGCCGAGGCGACCGCCGAAGGGGGCGTGGATCGTCTTCTTGGCGATGGTGGCGCGGATGTTGGCGGCCTGCGCCCGCGCCTGATCGTAGTTGGCGAGGGCGGTATCGTATTCGGACTGGGAGATGATCTTCCTTTCGAGCATCTTGGCGTCGCGATCAAGGATGGTTTTGGTCAACCTTACCTGGGCCTCCGCGCCGGGGAGTTGTGCCTCTTCCGAACTGGTGTCCTGACTTATCAGGAGTGCCCCTTTTTTGACAGTCGTTCCCGACTCGAAGGAGATTTTCACCACCTTGCCTGAGAGTTCAGCAGATACATTGACCCCCTGCACGGCGTTAAGAGTGCCTACCGCGGTCAGTGCGTTCTCCCATGAATCCGCCTTGACAATGGCGGTGGTCACTGTTTCGGGGGGGGGGACGAATTTCTTCCCCTGGTCTATCATTGCCCTGATCTGCATGAATTTGATTCCTGCAAGAATGGCTATGAGAATAACCAGGCCGAGGATGGCGTAAATGATGCGCTTCTTCATGGCTTATGGACTCCGGCTTAGGTCTAATTGTTTTGGCTGCTATTTTTTATTTTCTTCGAAGTTTCCGCTTCCGCTTCCCGGTTCCACCAGCCTCCCCCAAGGGCCTGAAAGAGGGCCGCAGTATCGGCAAAGCGGGCCGCCTGTGCCTGGGCGAGTGCGAGCCTGGCCTGCTGGTGCTGGCGCTCGGCATTAAGAAGAGTGAGATAGCTTATCCCGCCCAACTCGAACTGGTGCCTGGTCAGATCTAGGGACTCAGCCGCAGCAGCCTCGGCATCGCTCTGGGCCTTGAGGGTATCGGCATCATTTTCCAGGGCGCGAAGTACATCTGCCACGTTCTGGAAAGCCTGCAATACGGTCTCGCGGTACTGCGCATTGGCCTGGTCATACGCGGCAATGGCGGCGCGCCGCCTGGCAGTTAGTTCACCGGCGCGGAAAATCGGCTGCACGAGTCCCGCACCTATGCTCCAGACGTTCGTTCCGCTGGAGAAAAGGTCACCCAGGAGCGTCGACTGCGATCCGTAATTCCCGGTGATCGTCAGCTTCGGGAACAAGTTCGCGGTGGCAACGCCGATCAGGGCGCAAGCGGAGTGGAGTTGCTCTTCCGAGGCGAGGATGTCCGGGCGCTGGCGGACCAGCACGGAAGGGAGGCTAACCGGCAGTTCCTGAAGGAGCTCCAGGTCGGTTATCTCAAACTCCGGAAGTATGGCAGCATCACCGGGGGGCTTGCCGGCCAGGACCGCCAACAGGTGGCGGGTCTGGGAGAGTTCCTTTTCAAGGGGGGGGAGGTTTGTTCGGGTCTGGGCAAGCTGGGACTTCTGTGCTAGGACATCGGGGCGGGAGGCACCACCAAGCAGGAACTGCTGCTCCACCAGGGCCAGTTGCTCCTCTTCCGCCTTCAGAATCTCTTTGGTCGACCGAATCTGGGCGCGCAGCGATGCCTCCTG
>JBGQDJ010000208.1:0-5534 GCA_041495805.1 Geobacteraceae bacterium | reverse complement strand
ATTCAGAATGTCCACCATTTCCGCGATGAGTGTCTCATCGACCAAAAGCAACCACCGATTGAACACGTGGCGCTATTTGATGAAGCACAGCGCGCCTGGAATCTGGATCAAACATCTGCTTTCATGCGTCGTAAGAAAAACACTCCCGACTTCAACCATTCCGAGCCAGAGTTCCTGATTTCTTGTCTAAACCGCCATACAGATTGGGCCGTAATTATATGTCTCGTCGGAGGCGGACAAGAAATCAATACTGGAGAAGCAGGGATCGGCGAGTGGATCGAATCGTTGAATAGATCTTTTCCAGATTGGCATATCCATATCTCATCACGTCTCACTGATAGCGAGTATAGTGCAGAATGTTTAGTTGACGGTCTTAAAACGAGGGAAAATGTCGCCTACCAAGATGAACTTCATCTATCTGTATCAATGCGTTCCTTCCGAGCAGAACATGTGTCTCTGCTCGTAAAGCAGATGCTTGACCTCGATGTTGATGCGGCTCGGCACACTCACCTTAAAGTTAAGGATAAATATCCGATTGTCATAACCAGAGACTTAGTTATAGCCAAGCAGTGGCTAAAAAATCAGGCCCGTGGCTCAGAACGGTATGGCATTGTCGTTTCGTCACAGGCAGAACGCCTTAAGCCACACGCCATTGATGTAAAATCTCCTATGGATCCTATTCACTGGTTTCTGAATGGCAAGGATGATGTGCGCTCGTCCTATTTTCTTGAGGATGTAGCTACCGAGTTTCATGTCCAGGGATTGGAACTCGATTGGGCATGCATTACATGGGATGCCGATTTCAGATTTTCAGACAAAGGATGGGGGCATTATTCATTTTGTGGTGATCGATGGAACAACATTAAAAAGGATGAGCGGAAGCAATATCTCAAAAATGCCTATCGTGTTCTTCTGACCCGTGCTCGCCAAGGAATGGTGATCGTTGTCCCTCATGGAAGCACAGACGACCATACTCGCAACCCATCGTTTTATGATGAAACATTTGAATATTTGCGCGAAATTGGCTTTTCAGTGATCTGATCCTGTGAGCCACCGGCAAAATATTCCGATCTGCTGAAAATGCATGCGTATCGGGACGCCATTCGGCGCACAGCGGGAGCGTATGTTCAAAGAACAAATCGGGTCAGGTATGCAAAGCTGCAAAGTTGTGCTAAATACCGAGTCTGGCATGAGGGTTGTATCGAGGAACTCGACATTACCAGCAACGATGACATCAAGAACCGCAGGGACCAATTCAGCAAAGAGGACGAATAGGTCTATGCGGGGGAACAAATCGAGTCAGGCATGCAAAGTTGCAAACATATGCTAAATAACCGGTCTGCCACGCGGAAAAGAATGGATCAGCACTCGAATGAGATATTAATCTCGCCGAGGCATTGTGAACCACCGCCACCAGGAGACGAACAATGATATCTGTTGAACAATCAACCAAACTTATAGAGCATCGGCAAAGGCGCGGGGGAGGAGGACGATGATGAATAAGGCCACCGTTACCCATCCGCGGGGAAGCGTCGAACAGCTCTACCAGCGCATCAGCTACGTCCTTGCCGATGCACGCAGTCGTGCCTACCGTGCCGTTAATTTTGCCATGGTGCAGGCTTATTGGGAGATCGGCCGGATCATTGTAGAGGAAGAGCAGCAAGGAAAAGCCAAGGCAGATTATGGTGAATACCTGCTCAAGGATCTCTCTCGCCACTTGACCAAAGATTTTGGCATGGGTTTTGACCCTAGCAATCTCCGCTATATGCGGCTGTTTTACCTTTCATTCGAAATGGTGAACGCAGTGAGTTCACAATCAACGCCAGACCAAATTCGTGACGCAGTGCGTCACACATCTTTACCCTCGCCAAAAGGCCACGCACTGCGTGAAGAATTGCCTGTAGTCCGACCGGAACTCACGTGGACACATTACCGCCTTCTTCTGAAGGTGGAACGACCTGAAGTCCGCCAGTTCTACCTTGACGAATGTATCGCCGCCAACTGGAGTACCCGCCAGCTTGACCGGCAGATATGTTCATTTTTCTATGAGCGACTATTGGCCAGCCATAATAAAGATGTTGTACGGAATGAAATCACTACCCTTGAACCGGGACAGACACCGCTGGACATCATCAAAGACCCGTTTGTCCTTGAGTTCCTCAATATGCGGGAAAACCGCGATTATCTGGAAAAGGAGCTGGAGCAGGCGCTGATTGACAAACTTCATGACTTTCTGCTGGAACTGGGGCGTGGGTTCGCCTTTGTGGGACGGCAACAGCGGATTAACGCCGATGGCGATCATTTCTACATCGACCTTGTTTTCTACAATTTTATCCTCAAGTGCTTTGTGCTGATCGACCTGAAGACCGGCAAGCTGAGCCATCAGGACATCGGGCAGATGGACTTCTACGTTCGCTGGTACGAGGGGAATGTCAGGTCAGAGGGGGATAACCCGACCATTGGCATCATACTCTGCGCCAAAAAGAACGAGACCATTGCCAAATACTCCGTCCTGAAGGAAAGCCAACAAATATTTGCTTCCCGCTACATGCTCTACCTGCCAACAGAAGAAGAACTGCAGGCCGAGCTTGCCCGTGAAAAGCAGGCCATCGAGATGGAAAAGCGCCTTGCCGGAGGCGGTAATGGGGAGTGAAACGCCCTTCCATGCCCTCGGCAACACAAGCCTCCTGAACCTCCACAAGTTCGCCTTCCTCTGCTCG
Organism: Geobacteraceae bacterium; assembly: GCA_041495805.1. Taxonomy (GTDB): domain Bacteria; phylum Desulfobacterota; class Desulfuromonadia; order Geobacterales; family Geobacteraceae; genus JBGQDJ01. Next base: position 2,814 of record JBGQDJ010000208.1, on the reverse strand, counting down.
CGCAAATGCCCTGCAGCCGGCAAGTATGTCCCGGTTCTCTCACCCAACCTGCGAATAACCCTATGACAGAAAATGATCAGACATACGCCGTCACCCTCCGCGACCTGGAAAAGCGCTTCGGCGATTTTGTGGCCGTCAACAAGGTGAGTCTCGATGTTAAAAAGGGTGAGATCTTCGGTTTCCTGGGACCAAATGGCGCGGGAAAATCGACCACCATCCGCATGCTCTGCGGCATCCTGACCCCTACCGGCGGGAGCGGGACCGTGGCGGGGTTCGACATTATCCGCGAGACGGAAGAGATCAAGAAAAACATCGGCTACATGAGCCAGCGCTTCTCCCTTTACGAGGACCTGACTGTCGAGGAGAACATCGATTTCTTCAGCGGCATCTACAAGATTCCGGGGGAGAAGAAGAAGGCGCGCAAGGAGTGGGTAATCGGCATGGCGGGGCTTGCGGAGCGCCGCAAATCCATGACCTCTACCCTCTCCGGAGGCTGGAAGCAGCGCCTGGCGCTCGGCTGCGCAATACTCCACGAACCCCCAATCATATTCCTCGACGAGCCGACCTCGGGGGTTGACCCTATCAGCCGAAGAAATTTCTGGGACCTGATTTACCATATGTCGGGAGAGGGGGTGACGGTCTTCGTCACCACTCACTATATGGATGAGGCGGAGTACTGTGACCGGCTCGGGCTCATCTACAGGGGTGAGCTGATCGCCCTGGGTAGCCCCGAAGAGCTGAAGAGCGCGCAGATGGGAGAGGAGATCGTCGAGGTCCTGTGCGACCGCCCCCAGGATGCAATGGGACCGATCGAGGAGCTGCCCGGGGTTCGCCACGCGGCCCTCTTCGGCAGGGGATTGCACGTGGTGGTGGAAAGCGCGGCGGAAGGAATCCCGTCTATTGCCGGAAAGCTTACTGAAGCAGGCTTTCGCCACACAGAGCCGGAAAAGATCGCACCCTCCCTGGAGGACGTTTTCGTATCGCTCATCGAGGCGCGGGACCGCCAGGAAGAAAAACAGCGGGAATTCAAAGGATAACCTGATTAACAGGGATATTCAGGATATTCAGGATAATTTGAAAAATCAACAGGATGGACTGAATGAACAGGAAGAAGATCTGTGGATTTAACCTGGATACATGCACAATTAATCATGAAAGGCAAGGTTCCATCATTCCGGCAAAAACCGGAATCCAGTCTCTAAAATTGTTACAGCCCTCTGTGCCCTGGCTTTCACCGGTGTGACGACTTTATGCGAGTCCAACATCCTGTAAACTATTTTTGTTTTTATCCTGAATATCCTGTTCATCCCTGTTAAATAAGGTTTTGTTTTTTCTTTTTGGAAGGTTTGCATGAAGCTACAGCGTATAAATGCCATCGCCAAAAAAGAGTTCCTGCATGTCTTCCGCGACCCGCGCAGCCTCGGGCTGGGGATCGCCATACCGATGCTTCTCCTTTTCCTGTTCGGCTACGCACTGACCCTTGACGTGGACAAGGTCCCCCTGATCGTCTGGGACCAGAGCAATACCTACGCCAGCCGTGATCTCGTTAGCCGTTTCAGTGGCTCACGCTACTTCCTCTTGAAAAGGTATACGGACAACTACCGCGATATCGAACGCGCCATAGACAGGCGTGAGGCCCTGATCGCCCTGGTTATCCCGACCGATTTCGACCGCCGCCTTGTAGCGGGTGAAAAGGTCCCTGTTCAGGCTATACTCGACGGCAGCGACTCCAATACCGCCACCATCGCCCTTGGTTACGCGGAGAACGCGGCCCTCTCCTATTCACGGGATGTCATGCTGAAGCAGGCGCGCCGCCAAGGCGTCAACACCGCCTTAGGCCTGCTCGACGTGCGTCCCCGCATCTGGTTCAATGCCGACATGATCTCCAGAAATTACATATTCCCCGGCCTGATTGCGGTCATCATGATGGTCATCGCGGCCCTTCTCACCTCCCTGACCGTCGCCCGTGAATGGGAAACCGGGACCATGGAGCAGCTGATCTCCACCCCCCTCAAGGGACCGGAACTGATTATCGGCAAGCTCATTCCCTACTTCACCATCGGCATTATCGACCTGGTCCTGGCCATGTTGGTTGGCCAGTTCGCATTCAGCGTGCCGCTCCACGGCAGCCTTCTCCTTCTGGTCGGGATGTCGCTGATCTTTCTGACAGGCACGCTCTCCCTCGGCATCCTGATCAGTGTCGTCACAAAAAACCAGCGCCTGGCATCGCAGCTCGCCCTGGTATCGACCATGCTCCCCGCCTTTCTCCTCTCGGGATTCATATTCCCCATCGACAACATGCCCCTGGTGATCAGGGGTGTAACCCATATAATCGTGGCCCGCTACTTCGTTACCATCCTGCGTGGCATCTACCTGAAGGATGTGGGTCTCGACATCCTTGGGGGGGAGGCGCTGTTTCTCGCGCTATTCACCATTGTGGTGCTGGCCCTGGCCATCGGGAAATTCAGGAAGAAGATAATATAATGTTCGAACGCCTGAAGTGCATGCTGATAAAGGAGATCATCCAGGCGCTCCGCGACCCGCGGATGCGCTTTATCCTCTTTGTTATTCCGGTGTTCCAGACCGTGATCTTCGGCTATGCGGTCAATACCGATGTGAGGCATGTGAAGACGGCCGTATATGACCTGGACAACAGCGCGGAGAGCCGCGAACTGACAGCCCGCTTTGTCCGCTCCGGCTATTTTGACGTGACCGAGCATATCGGCGATGAGCAGCGGGTGAGGGAACTGATCGACCGGGGGGAGGTCAAGGCCGTCCTGCGCATGAACCTGGGAATGGGGGCTTTGCTTCGTT
>JBGQDJ010000207.1:0-5538 GCA_041495805.1 Geobacteraceae bacterium | reverse complement strand
CGCACCAGGAACTGTAGCAACCGCCATAGCTCCATTGGATTTGCGGTGCGCCAAAACCGCTGCTTGAAGCAGGAAAGAGGGCAAAACATGACAGGCTTAGCCCCATAAGAAACAATAGGTTTGCTCTTTTCACAGAACGAATCTCCTTAATTGATTTATCAAAAAACAGCTGGTCCACTTTTCTCCCCTTGACTTTCGGGCATTATTGCCCGATAATCATATCCATGAAAGGTAGCGAGTTCATCAAACGACTGCGTAAGCTTGCCAAGGAGTGTGAGCTCTATTTCAAGCTCGACGCGGCACGCGGCAAGGGGAGCCATGTTACCCTTTACGTTGGGGACAAACTCACCATTGTTCGTAACCCAAAAGATGAACTCAAGACAGGGACCTTCCACGGTATGCTCAAGCAGTTGGGTATCGATCCGGAAGAACTTTAGGAGTCCGTTATGGAACGTATGATTTATCCCGTCAAATTCACCCCCGACAGCGTTGATGGCGGCTTCACCGTCACCTGCCGTGACTTCCCCGAGGTCATTACCCAGGGCGACACCCTCGCCGACTGCCTTGCCGAAGCCGCTGACTGCCTCGAAGAAGCGGTTGCCTCGCGCATCAAGCGCGGCGCCGACATCCCCGAGCCGTCAGCACCTCTGGGTGGCGAACAACTGGTTGCCGCCCCCCTCTCAATGTCCCTCAAGGCTGCCCTCTACCTGACCATGAAAGAAGAGGGAATCAGCAAAAGCGAGCTGGCAAGACGGATGGGAAGCGACGAAAAAGATGTCCGGCGTATGCTCGATCCGCGTCACCCCACCAAAGCCCCGGCGATAGAGCGGGCACTGGCCTTACTTGGAAGACGTGTTGTCGTCGGGATCCGCAAGGCCGCCTGAGCGCGTCTTCCTATCCCCCGACTATCGTAATCTTAATATTTGAAATTTGTAGGGTTGACTTTTCAATTTCCCCCTGCGATCAAAAGGGGTCCGGTTCAATCCAGTCCTTCTTTCGGCCTTTTCCTGCCCGGTATAAACCAGCAAAATAGCACTGCCTCAAGAATCATCCGGCATTTCTGGCCGAACGTATAGTGAGGGACCTCCCCGGTTTCCTCCGGCGTTGAGCCTTCCAGAAAATCGGTGATTATCTGTCTTGCCCGGTCGGCATCTTCCGGGGCGGCCATCACCGTTTTTTTGTTGATGAGATCGATTCGCGGCCCCACTTCCATTGAGCCGTAGTAATCATTGTGAACGTAATAATTGACCTCCTCGCTTTCGAGGAGCCCACGGATCATGGACAATTCAACTTCATCATTCGGGGAGTAAATTTTGATCATATTTCACCCGACAAAACTGCTTATGGTAACTACCCACAAAAAGCACGGGATTCCAGCCTTAACGGATGATAAGCCGCTCGACAATCACACTGCCTCTCCCGACGGTGAGACCACCCACGGTGGTAGCGCCGGTCTGGTACAGGTACGGCCCGTCATAGCCCCCCTTGATCTTCACGTCGGCGCTGTTCCCGCAGGCAAGGCTTTCGTTAAGGTCGATTCCCCAGACCTGTATTGTATCGCCTGCAACGGAATGGCCGTAGGCCTCCTGGAGCGTCGGATAATAGGTCGGGGGTTGACCATAGAGCCGGACCCTGTGGGGCGTGTTCTCGTCAAAAGTTACCGTGGCGGTCAGGTCCCGGTCCAGGGTCAATCCGCAGTCGGCCCCGTTGACGGAATCGCATCCGGACCAGCCGCCGGGGAGCGAATACTGGGAGGCTTCCGCGCTGAGGGTCAGCGCTGTGCTGTCGAATAGCGTCTTTGAGCAGCCGTTATCGGAGACTTCTTTTAGGAAGCATTGAAAGATTGTAAGTTGGATAACAGAAGTTGCAAGGTTGCAATCCAGAACATTTCGCTGACTCGTTCAACTTTCTAGGGCCGCCCCCTCAATTATTTCTTAGCTTTCCCATCAAGATATTCAAATTGCCGTTGCCCGCAGCAGAGGCAATCCGGTCTGCGCGGAGGGCATACGATATATACAAAGTCGTTGGTCCACAGGTCAAAGGCAAGTAGATCGTGATTAAGATGCTCTCTATCACCGACCAGGATTTTGATCGTTTCGGTCCATTGGATAGCTGACACGGTCATGACGACCGAGGCGAGGATCCCTGCTGCTTCAGACGTTACCACCGTCTCAGAGGGGGGCGGATCGGGAAACAGGCAGCGCAGGCAGGCGGTATCTCCCGGCAGAATGGTTGTCGTCATTCCGGTGGCGCCGATTGCGCCGCCGTACACCCACGGAATGCCGAGTTTGACACAGGCGTCGTTCACTAAATATCGGGTCTCGAAATTGTCCGTGCCGTCAATCAATACATCGGCGTCTCCAATGATCTGCTCGATATTGGCGGGGCTTATATCGGCTACCACTGGCTGCACCCAGACCTCGGAATTGATCCGCTCAACCGCCCGGACAGCTGCGATCACCTTCGGCACTTTGGCTTTGACATCGGCTTCATCGAACATCACCTGACGCTGCAGGTTGCTTAACTCAACGTAATCACGATCAACGACAATGATCCTGCCTACGCCGGACCGGGCGAGCATGTTCACCGCAGCAGATCCCAGCCCGCCGCACCCCATGACCGCGACGGTTGCTGCGCGAAGGCGTGCCTGACCCGATTCGCCCATTCCCCGGAAAACAACTTGCCGGGAATATCGAATCGACTTTTTGCTGTCCAGTTCTTCTCTCCCTTTTTCAGCCATCAGGCTCACCTGTTCTAGTAACTTTCAACTTTCAATGGCCGACCCCTTTGCCTTTGCACCCACCCATACCGTTACTACCCCTTCAGAGCCTCCTTGATCTGTTTGCACACGGCGACCCAGGTCTTGTCCTGCTCCGCCTTGCTCATGGTGTCAATCGGCCGTTCGGGATCAATGACAGCCTTGTAGATGCTGATCTCCGTCTCGTCGTAAGAGCTGAAGGAGATCGGCACCCAGAGGATCGTCACTCCTCGTTCCTTTGCCGCCGCGAGCAAGGGTGGCAATTCGCTCGATGCAATGAATTCGGATTCGAGGAAGTTCGGGCTGACCAGGAGCACCGCAACCGTGGCCTCCTCGAGGGCGCGGCCTATCTCCTTCCGCCAGAGCCCGCCGGGCTTGATCTTCGTATCGTCCCAGACATCGAGATCCTTGCTGCGTATGTAGGGCTTGAGGTGGGTCTGGAGCTTCTTGAGCCATTTCCCGTCCTTGTGGCTGTAGCTGACAAAGATTCCGCTTCCCTTCGCTATTGCCGGGACGGGGGGAGCGGGCTTGGCCGGCTTCTCCGCACCCCCTTCCGGCGTCAGCCCCTTCACCAGATAGCGTTCGTAGAGGTTGCCCGACGGTTGGCCCGGCTTCTTGAGTTCGAACTGCTCCGGCCCCTCGTAGTCAGCCAGCGATGAGCGAACGGCGTTAAAGGTCTTCTTGTCGACCAGGATGTGCCTGCCGTCACGCGCATGCTGCATGAGATCGGCGGCAAGGATCACCCCGACGCCGATGGCGGTGAATTCCCGGGCACGTTCGCTCCCGACTGTGCCGAGGATCACCGTGTCGGTGGCGATCCCGACGCCGATATCCAGAAAGCCCAGCGGCGCGTTTGTTTGGGCGTCCCAGGAGTCCCGCATGCCGCCGAAACTGGCCAGCATGGCAAATGCGCTCTTGACGGCGTTAAGGGCCTGCTGCTCACCCCTGTAAAGGGCCAGGATGCCGTCGCCGAGAAACTTGTTGACGATCCCCTTGTTGGTTATGGCGGCCTCGGCTAGCATGGCGAGGAAGTCGCTGAGGATACGCTGCGTCTCCTCGGGGCTGCCGAAAATCTGGCAAAGCTGGGTAAACCCGCGCATGTCGGCGAAGAGGATCGATATGGTCTCGCGGTGAGCGGGGAGGTTCAGTTCGTCGATGAGCTCCATGGGCCCGCGGTCTGCATCGCGGGAGGAGTAGAAACCCATATGGGCAACGAGATCTTCAATGAGGCATGCATTCCTGATGGCCACGGCGGCCTGGGCCGCGAAATGTTCGAGGAGGATGCGGTCATGATCGGTATAGCCGCCGCTGCGCTTGTTGAGGATCTGGACTGCGCCGAGGTGCTTGCCTCCTATGGAGAGCGGGACGCAGATCATCGAGGCGGTCTCGCGGTTTGTGTCGCTGTCGATTGCCTTATAATGGTTTGCGTCTTCTGCCAGCGTATTTTCGATGAGGGATTTACCGGTGCGGAAAACCTCACCCGCCTTGCTTCGCTCCACGGGGATTCCCTGCTTGCTTCCTTCACCCCACTGGTCCAAGAGGAGTTGCGCGCTGGCGCCTATCGCATGGGCGAAGTACAAATCCCCCTGCTTCTCGCGGTAGAGGATGACGCTGGCATCGGGAGAGTCCGTCAGGTTGCTCGCCTTTTCGAGTATTCTCTTGAGGAGTGTCTTTAGGCTCACCTCCGCCGCAAGTTCGCGGCCGATCTCCACAAGGGTCAGCAGCTCTTCTTTCTCCATCAGTTCGGATTCTGTTCCCATGAAACCTCCCATGAATAGCGGGCTTTCGGTTTGTCAAATATGAAGCTCCGGCAACCAGATAATCATGGGTTAACCAGCGCGGAGTTTTTTCCCACGACCGGTTGAGCGCGTGGTTAGGCATGTTTCCCACGTTTCATGGATTGCCTCGCGTACCACGTCCGAAAGCTTCAAACCCTGGGCGAACTGTTTCAGAGCATCATTCATGAGGGTCTGATAGTTGCCACCAATCATCTCCGCCCGCGCCTTGAAGGTAGCCAGTACATCATTGTCAACTCTCATTGTTATGCGTGACTTCCCACCGGCTTCAGCCTGCAATTTTGCAAGATGAGGCGTTTCAGTGACGGGCTTAGCATCGGTAAAATCAAAATCTTTGTATTTATCGTACATTTTGTCAGAACTGGCTTTCATATCGCCTCCGTTGCGGCTCGTTGGCCTTCCAAGCTGAGATCAGCCGTATTGTTTCTTCCCTGTAGGTGTAGACGACCACAAGTATCCGTTGTTTCCCACCCATGCCCAGTGTGATAAATCTCTGCTCATTTTCCGTGTCACTGTCCTCGCGAGTTAGCGCGAAAGGGTCGAATAGGATGTACTGGGCTTCCTCAGAGGTCACGCCATCGTGGTTTTTTGGGTTTGCTGCTGCCTTTTTGGAATCCCAGATTATTTTAATGATCATATTGTATGCACAATAGTATGTACTGTCAAGGTGTGTTTCGTAAGAATTAAGTTTGCTAGATTAGTAGGTCAGGGCCGAATGGCACTAGTTTACGGATATTTGCTTGAAAATATTGGCCAAATCTGACGTGATGGCTTATGCAAAATATGGCCTTCGACTTTGAGTCTTTTTTTACCTGTGGGGAAAATGGGGTCAGAAAATGGGTCAGAAAATGGGGTCAGGCCTGAAAGAGTGTAACTTGAAGGCAATCTCTTAGCTTGGCTACTTTTTCCTCACATGCCGCCTCATTTTTCCTGCGTAGCTCTAATCTTCTGATTGCTGCACTCAAAGATGACGGGTCTCTTCCT
>JBGQDJ010000206.1:0-5561 GCA_041495805.1 Geobacteraceae bacterium | reverse complement strand
TCCTCCATCGCCCTTGATATTTACCATCTGCTTCTTCATGCCGTCGGATTTCTCTCCCACAGGGATTTTTCTCATTTTATCCTTTCCAGACGCATCGCCCTTGCCATTCCCCTTGCCTGGGGGTTAGTTACCGCTGTTTATGGCTATTTCGAGGCCCTGGATATCAGGACCGAGCGACTGGTGATCGAGACAACGAAAATTCCCCGGTCAGTCGGCAAGCTGACCATTGTCCAGATTTCCGATGTGCATCTGGGGCTGATCGTCAGAAAAGAGCACTTGGAGAGGATAATTACGGAAATCAGATCAGCTTCGCCCGACATCCTGGTCTCCACCGGCGACCTGGTGGACGGGGAGATAAATCGGATGGCCGGTCTGGCGGAACTTTTGAATGAAATCAGTCCGAGATACGGAAAATTTGCCGTGACCGGAAACCATGAGATCTATGCCGGGCTAAGGCAGGCGCTCGCTTTCACCGAAAAGGCGGGGTTCAAGGTATTGCGGGGTGAAAGCGTGGTCGCGGGTGGGGTGGTCAATATCGCCGGGGAGGATGACCCGATGATCGAAAGGATCAGCCACGAAACGCCGGTTTCAGAAAGGGCACTTCTTGAAGGTTTGCCCCATGACAAATTCACCCTCTTTCTCAAACATCGCCCTGCCGTGGAACAGAAGAGCCTCGGCCTCTTCGACCTGCAATTGTCGGGTCATGTCCACAAGGGGCAGATATTCCCCTTCAATCTGATGACTTACCTATTCTATCCCGTGAGAACCGGTTATTCACTCTACCCCCATGGGTCAGCCCTTTATGTGAGCAGAGGGACCGGAACCTGGGGGCCGCCGATCCGCTTCATGGCCCAACCGGAGGTAACTGTGATCGAACTTCGGCACGTTGACAGGCAATAAATTATATTTTTTGTCATAATGGTTAACCAACAGTTCATGAGTGGTTGACCAGCAGGGTTAATCTATGTATAAATAAGGCCATATCCCAGATGTTGAGGGAAAAGGGGTTTTTGTGAAGACTTTTCGCGAAGAGCTTGATGAGCTGCGGGAAGCGGGGCTCTTCAGGACTATGCGCCTCCTCCATGGCGAACAGTCGGGACGGGTCGTCCTGGAGGACCGGGAGGTGCTACTCCTCTGTTCCAACAACTACTTGGGGCTGGCGGATCATCCCGTCTTGAAGGAAGCTGCTATCCGGGCAGTGGAACGATATGGAACGGGGAGCGGTGCATCCCGCCTGGTTTCCGGCAACATGGAGTTGCATGAGGAACTGGAGGCGCGCATCGCTGCATTCAAGGGGACGGAAGCGGCGCTGCTGTTCAACTCCGGCTATGCGGCCAACACCGGCATCATACCGGCCATTGCCGGCAAAGGGGACGTCATCTTCTCCGACCGGCTCAACCACGCAAGTATCGTTGACGGCGCAATCCTCTCCCGGGCGAGGCTCATCCGCTATCCCCACAATGACGTCACCGCCCTCCACAGAGCGCTGGCTGAGACAGAACACTCCGGACGGCGCCTGATCGTAACCGACGGACTTTTCAGCATGGATGGTGATCTGGCGAAGCTCGCGGAGATCGTGGCAATCAAGAAGGAATTCGGCGCCCTGTTGATGGTGGACGACGCCCACGGGACCGGGGTGCTCGGTGAAACCGGCAGGGGGAGTGCTGAACTATTCGATGTCATGGGGGAGATCGACATCCAGATGGGGACCTTCGGCAAGGCGTTGGGAAGCTTCGGCGCCTATGTGGCCGCTTCCCGCGAGATTGTTGACTACCTGGTCAACCGGGCGCGCAGCTTCATATTTTCCACTTCCCTCCCTCCCGCAGTGCTGGCAACCTCCATTGCCGCTCTTGACCTGGTCGATTCGGAGGAGGGGAGGGTGTTGCGAAAAAGGCTGGCGGAGAACGTCGCACTTTTCAGATCGGCCCTGCGAAGTTCCGGCTTCAATACCATGGGGAGCGAATCCCAGATCATCCCTCTCTTTGTCGGCGAGGCAGGGCCGACTATGGAGTTTTCGCGGCTGTTGCTCGCGGAGGGGATATTCGTCCAGGGGATCAGGCCGCCAACTGTGCCTGCGGGAAGCTGCCGTCTCCGCTGCACGGTCATGGCGACCCACACGAACGAGGATCTCACGTGGGCCGCGGAGGTAATGGCAAAAATAGGGAAGCGGCTGGGGGTAATATGAGGAAGCGTTCTTTAAGACTTTTTCTCACACTAAGCCACAAAGCCACAAAGAAAAACTTAAAATCCATTTTGGGTTAAAACTTTGTGTCTTCGTGTCTTCGTGTGAGACGGTTTTTTAAGCATCTGATCGGGAATTTATTGTATGCCGTTTATTGAAACATCCGCAGACGTAAATATCTATTACGAGGAAGCCGGAGAGGGGAGGCCGCTGGTCATGCTTCACGGCTGGGCCGGGTCGGGTCGGTTGTGGCATTTCCAGCGAGAGCTGGCCGACGGCTTCCGCCTGATCATCCCCGACCTTCGCGGTCATGGCCTTTCAACTGCCCCGCCCGGGGGATTCAGCCTTGACGACCTGGTCAATGACATCGTCAAACTCTTCGAAAGCCTGGAGCTTACAGATGCGGTACTCCTCGGCTGGTCACTCGGCTCCCAGGTTACCCTTGCCGCCTTTCCGCGTCTGAGGGAAAGGCTTGCCGGGCTTGTCCTGGTCGGCGCGACGGCGCGTTTCACCGCCACGGATGGTTATCCGCACGGTTTAAAGGCAACCGAACCGCGCGGTATGGGTCTTCGCCTGAAAAGAGACTTCACAGGAACAATGGGCGACTTCTTCCGCTCCATGTTTGCACAAGGGGAGCTCACCCCCGAGCAGGAGGAGCTCATTGCCCAAGAAATCCTGGCGGAGGGGCGACTTCCGGCACCCGAGGCGGCCCATGCCGCCCTCGCCATCCTTGCATCGACCGACCTCCGGGAAAGACTTCCGGAGATCGACCGGCCGGTGCTTATTATCCACGGAAGCGCCGATGCCATCTGCCCGATCGGCGCGGCCCGTTACCTGGCAGAGCGCCTCCCCGATCCCAGACTGGTAGAGTTTGCCAGAGTGGGGCACGCTCCTCCCCTGTCGCGTCCTAAAGAATTCAATTCCTGTGTGAGGGGATTTCTCCGGGAAGGGCTCAATGGTCCGAATTGATCGCAAAAGGGTAAAGTATGCCTTTGACCGGAACGCCATGGAGTACAACCTCCATGCTGAAGTTCAGAAGCGGGTGATAGCCCGACTTACGGAACTTTTGCAGGAACTTCACATCTCTCCTCGGAGGATTCTCGATATAGGCGCCGGCACAGGCATTCTGCTGAAAAACCTGGCCGGACTCTACCCGGAAGCCCGGCTTTTCGGCCTTGACCTTGCCTTCGGTATGTGTCAGGCCGCCCGGGCCGACCAGCTGGATAACCCTTCCATCGCACTGCTGACCGGTGATGCCGAAGCGCTTCCATTCCGCAACGATGCATTTGACCTGATTGTTTCCACATCCACCTTCCAGTGGCTGGGGGAGTTGGACCGGGTTTTCGCCGAGGCATTCCGGTCACTTGCTCCGGAGGGACGGTTCGTTTTCGCGCTGTTTGGTGAAAAGACCCTGTTCGAACTCCGGGATTCGTATCTGAAGGCATGGGAAAGTAAGGGTCTGGGCTCTGAAGAGCGTACCCATACCTTCCCATTCCTGTCCGAGGTCGGGACGGCGCTCGATCGGACAGGATTCACTGATGTCAGTGTCTTTTCTGAAAGGGAGGTCGAGTTCCACCTGGATGTCCCTCCCCTCCTCCGCTCCCTTAGAAGCATCGGCGCCGGCAACACGGCTCCGGTTCGAAGCAGGGGCTTGGCTGAAAGGGGGGTCATGGTGGAGATGATGGAGACCTACCGGAGGGACCATGGCGTGGATGGCCTCATTCCGGCCACCTATGAGGTGATCTATGGTGAAGCAGGGAAGACAGGTAAAGGTTGAAGTTGAGGTAAAGGTAAAGTGAAAACCTTAAACTAAATTTCTCTTCTTTACCTTTTCCTGTACCTATACCTGCTTCAGATGGCCTGAAGCACGAAGCACTTGAGGTACGCTGTCTCCGGCATGGAGAGGAGGATTGGATGATCGGGGGCTTGGGAGCGGACCTCCAGCAGCCGCATCTCCCGTCTTGCCTGCTGCGCTGCATTTGCCAGGAGGTCGAGAAACATCTCCCGCTCCAAGTGGTAGGAGCAGGAACAGGTAATCAAATACCCGCCCGGCCTGAGCAGCTCCATGGCGCGGCGATTGATGGTGAAATATCCTTTCATGGCCTCCTTCAGAACCTTCCGGCTCTTCACGAACGCCGGCGGATCGAGCACAATCACATCAAAACTCCGCCCTTCCCCCTTCAGGCTCCGCAGCCGCTCAAAGGCATCCGCCGCTTCGCATTTAACGATTCCCGCAAAGCCGTTCATGGCCGCATTCTCCCGTGCGAGGGCAACGGCCCTTTCCGATGAATCGACACAAGTAACTCCTGAAGCGCCGAACTGCGCGGCGTGAATGCCCCAACTTCCGGAATAGCAGAAGCAATCGAGGACCTCTTTCCCTTTTACCCTCTCCTTCAATAAGAGATGGTTCTCCTTCTGGTCCAGGAAATGGCCGGTTTTCTGCCCCTGGAGAAGGTCAACCCGGAAACGGAGGTTGTGCTCCTCTATCTCCAGATGCGCCGGCAAATCGCCGTGAAGGAGTTCCACCTTTTCCTCAAGTCCCTCCAGGCCTCTCACCGCAACGTCATTGCGGGCCACTATCCCCTTTGGTGCGAACATATCCCTCAACACTCCGGTTATCATCCCTTTTCTCCGGTCCGTGCCGCAGGTGAGGAACTGCACCGACAGATAATCACCGTACTTGTCCACCACCAGGCCGGGCAGAAAATCCCCTTCTCCGTAAACAACCCGGAACGTCTCCATATCGGGATATAGAAGACGCCGCAAGGCCAAGGCCATGGCTATCCGTTCCCGATAGAAATCTACGGCATCGATATCCGCCCGAGTCCGGGCCAGTAGGCGCACGGCAATAAGGGAGCCGGGATTGTAGTAGCCTACACCGACAAAGGTGCCGCCAGCATCAAATATCTCGGCCGCCTCGCCGGGGACCTTTTCTCCGCTTATCTCCCGGATCTCATTGCTGAAGATCCATTGATGACCGGCCCGTATCCGTTTGTCTTCTCCCCGCGCCAACACGATCTTAACCATGATCACTCCATGTTTTCTCAAAATAAAAAACCCTCCGGGAGGAGGGTGATGTGTTTTACGGGCCACGGCGGGCTGCTATTGAAAAATCCCGATGATTTTCTTTACCATGGGATTGACCACGCTGTAGTGCACTTCCACACCTTCACGTTTACCCTCAATAACCCCCTTGTTCTTCAACAGCGCAAGGTGCTGGGAGACAGTGGCCTGGGGAAGACCGAGGCATTCCCATATATGCTTGACATTGCACTCCTGACTGCAGAGTCCGGCGACTATCTTCAAGCGGATCGGGTGTCCGAGCACCTTGAGGATTTCCGCCTCGTCAATGAAGCTTCTCTCTTTTACAAAATTCTTG
>JBGQDJ010000205.1:0-5584 GCA_041495805.1 Geobacteraceae bacterium | reverse complement strand
CCGCAGATTCGGGGTCATGCGGGAAACATCTGTGGGAATGCTGGTAAGCTATGTCATGACGGTTTCCCTCCCCTGCCTGACCCTCATGACCATCGGCACCCTGGATCTCAAGCACGCCCATTTCGACATAGCCGTTATTGCCTGGGCCGTCATGACTGTCGGGGCATTACTCTCCTATTGCGTTGCAAAAGCTGCCGGCCTCTCTGAAAAGAGGCTGCGCACTTTCATGCTTGCATCTACCTTTCCCAACACCGCATTTCTCGGCTACCCATTCGCCTACTCATTGTTCGGCGCCGCCGGTCTCTCATATGCCGTCATCTTCGACCAGATGGGAATGTTCCCTTTTTTTATCACCCTCGGCTTTTTCATTGCCGGGGGAAAAGAGAGCCTGGGACATATGCTCCGCTTTCCTCCTCTCATCGCGCTTATCGCGGCTTTTATCCTGAACTGGTCGGGGTTTCCTCCGTCCGGCGCGGTGGCGAAAATTATCGGCGGCATCGGCTGGACCACTCTCCCTCTCACCATATTCATCATCGGCCTGAAGGTCCGTTTCATAGCCTTGCGCGACATCAAGGGGGTGAGTGCCTGCCTTGTGCTGCGGATGCTGGTCATGCCTGCGCTCCTCTTCCTGATTCTCCATTTCATTGGGAAGGAAGCGATGCCATACAGGGTGGCCATCATGGAGTCTGCCATGCCTCCGGCGCTCACAACCGGCATACTTGCCATCCAGTACCAGCTCGACGAAGAGATGGCTGTCGCGTGCATAAGTGTGGGAACCGTGATATCATTGATAATATTCAGCATAGCCATGTGCTTCAGGTAACAGCAACTTTAATGTGAAGGGGATTTAGCCATTGGGAAAAATTTCAGCCCTTATAATCGTTGACGTGCAGAACGACTTCTGCCCCGGCGGCTCCCTTGCGGTCTCCGGCGGCGACGAGATCGTGCCGGTCATCAACCGCTACATGGAATCCTTCAGGGAAAAAGGTCTGCCGATAATCGCCTCGCGGGACTGGCATCCCCATGAAACAAAACACTTCGAGGAATTCGGGGGCATATGGCCCGAGCACTGCGTGCAAAGGAGCTTCGGGGCCATGTTTCGCGCAGGGCTCCTTCTGCCGCCCGACACCCTAGTCTTTTCAAAGGGGATGGACCCTGAAAGGGACGATTATTCAGCACTCCACGCCAGGAACAGCGCGGGAACGCAAATGGCGGATTTTCTTAAGAAAGAGGGGATCCGGGACCTGTATATTTGCGGGCTCGCCACCGATTACTGCGTTCGCCAGACCGTTCTTGATGGGTTGAGCCTCGGCTTCTCCATTACGCTCCTGGTTGACGCCGTGAGTGGTGTAGACCTGAAGCCCGGGGATTCGAAACGCGCACTGGATGAGTTGGAAGCCGCCGGAGCCGGGCTGATCCAACTGAATAACTTCTCGACAACTAATGTGTTCAACTGACAACTCACTTTCGCCAACGTACCTCTAATCATCTTAAAGAACAAACGTTTCCCTTTTGACATTTCCTTCCGAAAAAGCTATAGTAAGCCGCTTTTTTAATTAAACTTCAGCTGGTAAAAGGAACCGGAATCCCATGATCAGAACGAGCAATCTCAAGATCAAGAGCATCACCCCCATTATCGCCCCTACAGACCTGCGTCAGGTTTTCCCCATTACCGAAGCGGGAAGCGAGTTCGTCAGCGCCAGCCGCGAACATATCAAAAATATCATACATGGCAAAGACCCGCGTCTAATGGTGGTTGTAGGCCCCTGCTCCATCCATGACCCCAAGGCTGCCATCGATTACGGCGAGCGTCTGGCCAAGCTTGCCGGGGAGGTTTCCGATCAACTCTTCATCGTCATGCGCGTCTACTTTGAGAAGCCCCGGACCACGATCGGCTGGAAGGGGCTGATCAACGACCCGGACATGGATGGCTCCCATCTCATTTCCAAGGGTCTCGGCATAGCCCGCAGCCTCCTCTGCAAGATGACCGAGCAGATGCTGCCGGTAGCCACGGAGATGCTGGATCCGATCACCCCCGAGTATCTGGCCGACATGCTCTGCTGGGGAGCTATAGGCGCCCGGACCGCGGAATCCCAGACACACCGGGAGCTGGCCAGCGGCCTTTCCTTCCCGATCGGATTCAAGAACGGCACGGACGGCAATCTCCAGGTCGCCATCGACGCCATGATTGCTGCGCTCCATCCCCACTCTTTCCTCGGTATCAATCGTGAAGGGCTGACCTCCATAATCCAAACTACCGGCAATCCCGACGTGCAGATCGTCCTGCGTGGAGGGAAGAAACCCAATTACATGCCGGAAGACATCAAAAAAACCGAGGAAATGCTGGAAAAGAACAAGCTCTTTCCCAGCATCATGGTGGACTGCAGTCATGCCAACTCTGAGAAGAATCACGAAAAGCAGCCGCTCGTTCTGGAAAAAGTCATAAATCATATCATCGCCGGCAACCGCTCCATCTCCGGGGTAATGATCGAGAGCTTCCTCGAAGGCGGGAACCAGCCGATCCCCAAGGATCTCACCCAGATCAGATACGGGGTTTCCATCACCGACAAGTGCATCGACTGGAACACCACCGAACGGGTACTGCGGGAAGCCCACGCCAGGCTCAAGGCGTGCGGCGGCCGAAAATTGGCTTGAATATCCCCTAATTCACTCTAATTCACTCTTTAAGGAGATGAAATTACATGCACAGACTTATTATTTCAACCATCATTTGCCTTCTTGGCACCGCCTCATTTGCCGCGGAGTCAGTTAATACAGAGGTGAAAGAGACTATAACAACAAAATCCGGACTGCAGTTCACCTCAATTAGAGAAGGTTCTGGAGCTACTCCAGGGCCTACCAACACGGTAAGAGTGAATTATCGTGGTACTTTATTGAACGGCCGCGAATTTGACAGTTCATATAAGAGCGGAAGACCAGCCGAATTTCAGCTTAACAGTGTCATTAAATGCTGGACGGAGGGTTTGCAGATGATGAAGGTCGGCGGGAAGGCAAAACTGCTTTGCCCATCAAATCTTGCCTATGGTGAAGAAGGTATCATGGGTTCCGTCCCACGATATGCCCCACTTAAATTTGAAGTAGAGCTTCTCGACATTAAATAAAAAAGAAGTGCTGCGTTTGAACCGTTATGCGGAAAAGAAGATTGACATGGGTGACATTTGTGCACACAATTTTGGACACAACAGGAAAGCCCCGCCATGACCGGCGGGGCTTTCCTGTGTATCGGGTTCAGATTGCATTTGAATTGATAGAAGAACCGCTACCCTTCCAGCGGCAGATAACGCACCGCCAGCACTCCCTTGATCTTTCCTATGGCGTCGATAACCTTCTTCGGAACATTGCTGTCCACATCCACAAGGGTGTACGCCATCTCACCCTTGGACTTGTTCATCATGGTATGGATGTTGAGGCCTTCCTGGGCCATTGTGGTTGAAATCTGACCGACCATGTTGGGGACATTGGCGTTTGCAATGGCGATACGGAAGCCTGATTCGCGCGGCATCGTCATGTTCGGAAAATTGACGGAGTTGAGAATATTGCCGTGCTCCATGTATTCCCGCACCTGGTCCGCCACCATTACCGCGCAGTTGTCCTCGGCCTCGCGCGTTGAAGCACCCAGGTGAGGAAGGGCGATGACCCTGGGATTGCCGATAACGCCTGCTCCGGGGAAATCGCAGACATAGCAGGAGAGCTTCTTCGCTTCCAGCGCCGCAAGCACCGCCTGCTCGTTGACCACCCCTTCGCGGGCGAAGTTGAGAAGCACGGCGCCCTGTTTTATATTGGCCAGGTTCTCAGCGTTGATCATGTTCCGCGTCGCATCCATAAGCGGCACATGCAAGCTTACGAAATGAGAACCCTTCAGGATCTCGTCGATGCTGTTCGCCTTCTTGACCTGTGACGGCAGACTCCAGGCCGCCTCTACGGTTATATCCGGATCATAGCCTATCACCTGCATCCCCAGGGCAATGGCCGCATCGGCCACAAGGCAGCCGATCTTGCCGAGACCTATTACACCCAGGGTATGCCCTGCAATTTCACATCCGGAAAACTGTTTCTTCCCCTCTTCAACCTTCTTTTCCAGGGCCTCATCCGTACGATCGAGCCCGGAGACGTAATTCAGCGCTCCGGCCAGGTTGCGCGCAGCCAGCAGCATGCCGGCGATCACCAGTTCCTTCACGGCATTGGCATTGGCGCCGGGGGTGTTGAAGACCGGCACTCCGCGAGCCGACATATCCTTTATCGGGATGTTGTTGGTGCCGGCTCCGGCCCGGCCGACCGCCTTGACACTGGTGGGGATCTCGATCTTGAGCATGTCGGCGGAACGGACCAGGATGACATCCGGTTGCGCGATTTCCTTTCCCACGGAATAACGCTCCGCAGGGAGCCGCTTGAGTCCGACCTGGGAAATCGGGTTCAAAAACTGTACTTTGAATTGCTTATCCATGCTTCACCTCGAATTCTCTCATGTAATCGACCAGTGTCCTGATCCCTTCGATAGGCATCGAGTTATACATAGAAGCCCGCATGCCGCCGACGGAACGGTGACCTTTCAGCTGGATCATGCCGGCGGCCTTCGCCCCCTTGATAAACTCCTCGTCAAGATCGGCACTCTTCAGCGTGAACGGCACGTTCATACGGGAGCGGTCCTCTTTTCGTACCGGATTCGTGTAGAAGCTGCCGGCGTCGAGGAAATCGTAGAGGATTTTCGACTTTTCGATATTTTTCTTTTCAATGCCGGCGAGCCCCCCCTCCCCTTTCAGCCACTTGAAGACCAGACCCGCGACATAGATCGCGTATGTGGGAGGGGTATTCAACATGGAGGCATTGTCGGCGTGTATCTTGTAATCGAGCATAGATGCAGGGGTCGGGGCTCCTTTGCCGAGGAGGTCGTCACGGATAATGACGATGGTAAGCCCGGCCGGACCGATGTTTTTCTGGGCGCCCGCGTAGATAATGCCGTATTTGGCGACATTGACCGGTTTTGACAGGATGTTCGAAGACATGTCGCAGACGAGCGGCACATCGCCTGTTTCCGGCGTCCAGTGGAACTCCACTCCGCCTATGGTCTCATTGGCCGTATAGTGGATGTAGGCTGCTTCCTTGTCGAGCTTCCATTCCGATTGCGCGGGCGCATAGGTGAACTTCTTATCTTCGCTGGAGGCGACCACATTCGGCTTGCAGAAAAACTTGGCTTCCTTGATTGCCTTCTTCGACCATTCCCCGGTATTCACATAGTCCGCGGAACTCTTGCCGCAGAGCAGGTTTAGAGGCACCATCTCAAACTGGAGAGTCGCACCCCCCTGGAGGAAGAGTACCTTGTAATTGTCCGGGATAGACAAAAGCTCCCTCAGGTCGGCCTCGGCTGTTTCCGCAATAGAGATGAACTCTTTGCCCCGGTGACTCATCTCCATGACTGACATGCCGGAGCCGCGCCAGTCAAGCATCTCCTCGGCTGCCTGGCGGAGCACCGGTTCGGGTAGAACTGCCGGGCCTGCACTGAAGTTGAAAACTCGTGACATAAAACCTCCTTGCAATTTGAAATAAGTAAAACCTTATTCTATTT
>JBGQDJ010000204.1:0-5635 GCA_041495805.1 Geobacteraceae bacterium | reverse complement strand
GCTCCCCGAAAAGATCATGCCGCGCCTGATCGAGCTGCTCGATTCCCATCTTGACAATATGAGAAAAAAAATCTCCCAGCTGCGATCCCTGGAAACCGACATCGCCAAATACAAGCAGAAGATTCTCGACTATTACCATGTCCCGAGATAGCGCGGCGATTCTCTCCGCGTATCATCAAGCACGATACCCCGCTCTCGGACTGCCTCTTCTCATATTCTGAAATTGCCCTTTTCCCTCTCAGCTGAACCGTGAAAAATCGGGCCTTCGCCGCTCCAGGAACGCCGTCATCGCCTCGGTCGCTTCCGGCGAACGAAGCCGTTCTCTGAAGCACTCTCCTTCTTCAGCTATGGTTTCCCGCAGGTCGGCTATTGTGCGCCGTTTCAGAAGCGACTTTGCGAGACACACGGCAGCTGGGGGCTGGGCCGCCAGTTGCCTGGCCCTGGCCCACGCCGTTTCCATGAGTTCACCGTCGGGACAAATGATATTGACAATGCCGACATCACGGGCGGCTTCCGCGCCGAACGGCTCGCCGAGAAGAAGAAGTTCAGCAGCGCGTTGATGTCCCATCATCCGGGGTAGAAGAAGCGTAGAACCCGCCTCAGGACAAAGCCCAAGGTTGACAAACGGCATCTGAAAGACGGCGCTCGCCCCGGCATACACCAGGTCGCAGTGGAGCAGCATGGTTGTGCCGATGCCGACGGCAGTTCCGCTCACGGCCGCAACAATCGGTTTCTTTGCCAGGCAAATGGCCATAAGGAACTGAAAGACGGGGCTCGATTCCCCAGTCGGCGGGGCATTCAGAAAGTTTGCAATATCGTTGCCGCTGGTGAAGCATCCTTCCGTTCCCGTAAGCAAAACAACACGCACCGCGCCGTCATCATCGGCCCTCCTGAGCCCGTCAACCAGCGCAGAATACATGGCAGGAGTAAGGGCGTTCTTTTTTTTCGGCCGGTTGAACTGCAGGGTAAGGATCCCATCCTGAGAATCAGTTTGTACATGCTCTGTTGTTACCGCAGGCTCCATGTGTTGTCTCTCCCGCATGCTTTCTAAAAGACGGCTAAACCATTTCCTTCAGGTGCTCCGGCACGGCTGTCGTCGCCTTTTTCCCTTTGTCAAAGCAGACCATCGTTGTTCTGGCGGTGGCAAACATCTTGTTCGCGTTGTCATGAATTTCGTAGTCAAGGTCGAAGCTCGATTTGCCGAGACGGGACACCCATACCGACACCATGACATCATCATGCAAAAGGATCGGGCTCCTGTAGTCGCACTCGGCCCTACCAACAAGCATGAGTATCCCCTGGTCGGTCAATTCCTGGAAAACTTTGCTGAACAGCTTCACCCGGGCGGTTTCCAAGAGGGTAAAATAGGCCACATTGTTCACGTGACCATAGAGATCGAGATCGGCAAACCTCAGTTCTATGGAAGTTGAAAATCGTTTGGCCATATCCACTCCTTATCGTCGTATCCCCAGCATCCCTTTTTTCAGCCCCTCATCCGCCGGCTTGTCTCCGAAATAGATGGCGAGTATGCCGTGCGCCAGATTATTCGATTTCATAGAGCCCAGGACTTTACCGTTGTGCTTTGCCACGACTGTCCCATCTGCGCC
Organism: Geobacteraceae bacterium; assembly: GCA_041495805.1. GTDB lineage: Bacteria > Desulfobacterota > Desulfuromonadia > Geobacterales > Geobacteraceae > JBGQDJ01. Next base: position 4,028 of record JBGQDJ010000204.1, on the reverse strand, counting down.
CAGTTGCAGATCAACCGTGTCCCCCCTGACAAAGTCATTAGTGAAGAAGGAGAGAAACTTTTCCCCTTCTCCGGAGGCGGAAACATCTGGTGCATTGTTGGCGAACCCCTCGGCAAACGCCCCAATGATTTTTTCTTTGCTGACCTTGCTGTGGAGGAAGTTCATCCGGATAAGCTTGTTTCCCGTATCCTGAAGTATCTCGTTCGGAGATGACAGGTATTTCCCCGCGTAAAATGAGCCTATGTACACCTTGACAAAAAATTTCTTGCGAATTCCGCTTCCGTTCAGCTTCAGTTCCTGATTATTAACGGTAATCGTTTGTTCCACCGGAACTCCCGCCACCTCCAGTGCCGAAACGTTGTGGGAAAAGAGAAACAGCGCCGTTGCCAGAAAAATCATTTTCATAAAAACCTCCAGAGAAAGTTACGTTATACTCTTTTCCAGAAAGGTTGTAATTTTAACCGATCCCCGCACCAACGTCGAACCCCTGGTGGATAGCATCGAAAACCATGGCAGCCGTGACTGCATCTCCCGCGACCCGAAACGGGATTCCTTTCTTCGCCACAATTTCCACAAGGGGATTGTAGGCTCTTGTCCCCACGGCAAGGACCACGGTATCGGCCGGTATTTCCTCGACCCCGCTCCCGCTTTCTATCCGCACCTGCGCGGCGGTTATCTCGAGAACTCGGACAGTTGTTTTCGTTTTAACGCCGAACCGCTCCACGTCCTGGACCATTCCCCAGCGGGTCGTCTTGCCGAAGTTCTTGCCGATGTCGTCGAGCATCTCGATTATCGTGACCTCCTTTGCCCCCCGTATTGCAAGGCCATAGAGCTCCTCGGGAGTTGCCGCGCCATGGACGAGGAGAAATTTCAGCGCCTCCCCGGAGAGCGTCCCTTTTTCCGCCAGAAGGAGCGCCGTCTCAACGCCCACTGCCCCGCCGCCGATGACCACCACCCGCCTGCCGGTATGGACTTTGCCCGCCAGCACGTCCCAGGCCTGCACCACATGGGGAAGCTCTACCCCCGGAATGTGAGGAGTAATTGCCTTCCCTCCTGTAGCGAGCACCACGGCGTCCGGTTTTACTTCATCCAGAAGCGCGGCGTCGACCTCCCGATTCAGGACCACCACGACACCCTGCAGCTCAAGCTGCCGGGTAAGATCTTTCGCCAGCCCGACGAACTCCTCCCGTCCCGGCGCCGCACCGGCAAGGTAAAGTTGGCCGCCGACCCGGTCGCTCCGTTCAAAGAGGGTCACCCGGTGCCCCCGTTCTGTTGCTGCGATGGCCGCGCTCATTCCCGCGGCCCCGCCGCCGACGACCATGACATTCAAGGGTCTGTCGGTCTTCCCGATCACCCGCTCCTGCTCGTGCCCCGCCCGGGGATTGCAGAGGCACTCGACCGACTTCATCTTAAAAAGGTTGTCGAAACATCCTTGACCGCAGGCCACGCAGTGGACGATGTCCTGCTCTCTACCGTTCCTTGCCTTCTCAGGAAGCATGGGATCGGCGATAAGAGCCCGCCCCATGGCCACCATGTCGCACACCCCGTCAGCGAGCATCTCACGGGCCGTGACCGGATCATTGATCCGGTGGCTGGCAATGACCGGCACAGTCACCCGCTCCTTGATCCCTCGCGCCAGGTAGGCAAAGACGCCGCGCGGCACTTTGGTGACAACCTGCGGGACCCGGGCCTCGTGCCAGCCGACGTTGACGCAGAGGGCGTCCACTCCCTCTTTCGTCAGCTGAACAGCATACTCCTGCAACTCTGTCCGGGTCGTCCCCCCTTGCATGAACTCGTTGCCGTTCAGTCTGACCAGGAGCGGAAAACCCGGGCCGACTGAGGCCCTGACCGCCCTGACCACCTCAAGACCGAACCGCATCCGGTTCTCGAAGGAGCCGCCGTATGCGTCCGTACGCTTATTGGTCAGAGGCGAGAGGAATTCACTGATGAGATATCCTGTACCGGAAAGAATCTCAACAGCGTCGAAGCTCGCCTTCTTGACGCGCGTAGCGGCCTGGGCGAAACACGCGATGATCCCGCCAATCTCATCAACGGTCAGCTCGCGCGGCGTTTCCTTGGTAAGGCGAGAGGCCACGGCAGACGGGGCAACCGGCTGCCTTCCACCTAGAAACAGGGAGTGATTGTAGCGGCCTGCGTGGTTCAACTGCACGGAAGAGCGGGCGCCGTTGTCCCTGATAATTGCCGCAAGACGGGTCAGGCCGGGGATGAATTCGTCCCGGTGAGCGCCGATATTCCCGGGATTGCCGGAGAGCTCGTCTATTGTGGCGTAGCCCACGGTGATCAGCCCTGCGCCTCCTCGCGCCCGTTCCGCGTAAAACGCCGTCAAGCGATCGGTTACCGCGTAATTGCGCGCCATGTTCAAATGCATGGCCGGCATGAAGATGCGGTTTTTCACCTGAAGGCCGTTGATGGTGATAGGTTGAAAAAGGGGATCGATCATTTTTTTTCTCCCATGCCGTGGGTTGCGCTCTTCGTTGTCACCGCGACATACAGGTCGCGCACTCCCTCGAACAGTCCGATCCGTTCGAGGGAGCTCTTCAGTGTCTCCGGCGCCGCGAGGAAATCACGCATAAAGACGATTTCGGAAACTTTTAAGTAAATATAGAAAGGCTCGGCAAGGGTCTCCCCGAAAAGATGGGCGACGACGTCATGGATCGATTCGACATCGGAAAACCTCTTCACCTGCGCTGCTCGTTCCAAAAGCTTCTTGACATAGAAGAGGATGGTATCGTCCAAGCTCTCCACGTACTCCCGGTGACCGGGGTGGATCTTGTACCCCTCTAGTTTTCTCAGATTCAGCAGGCTCGCACAGTAAGCGTCATAATTTTTGAACCTGCCGGCAAAGGTTTCCAGGTCCACATCGAGAAGCGGGGCCTGGAAAATGGTGCGAATGAGAACGTCCCCGGCAACCGCATGATCGCCGCAGAGATAGACGAGGTCGCTCTGGGAATGTCCCGGGCAGCTTAACCAGGTGATCCCCAGCTTCTCCGGAACGTCCGATTCCTCCACGACGGTGAACTTATCGGGAATGCCGGGGAATATCTTGTTTTTTTCAAAAGAGCCCCGCAGCCGTCCGACAAACGCGTCGTCAAAGCCGAACTCGTTGAGGAGGTTCCGGATATGCATCAAGCGTTCTTCATGACGCCGCAATTTGACGGCGTCCTTCCGGGGAATGCAGATTTCAGTCGCTGAGTTCTGTGCGATGTAGGCCGCAAGGCCGTAGTGGTCCACGTGGCAGTGGGTAATGAAAAGATACTTCAGCCGCTCCAGATCAACCTGTTCCCTCAAATAGGCAAGGGCTTGCGGCGTGGCAGGGCCCGTATCAAACAGGACAAGCTCCCCCTTGATCTCCGTGGAGTAGAAGTGCGCCTCGCCGACCATGTAGGGTGTTTGTACCGTATGCTGACGCATAAATTTTCAGCCTAAAAAATATACTTCTCCGCCTCGCCGGCGGCTGCGGCGAGCTGCCGCTTTGCCTGGAGGAGTCCCGTGGCGTCGTACTTGGTCAGGCGCCTGATGCCGTTGAGGAGCATGGACAGATTGTCCCCCTCTTCGATGAAGTAGGCCGCCTTTCTCGCCGCGGTCCCGGTCTGTTCCAGAGCATTAAAGGTGAACACCTTCACCGCCGCCGTGACTGAGGCCTTTCTGGCTTCACTCAACATCGGCAGAATCTTCTCGGCGCGCAGGAGGGCGCTTTCGATGGCAAAAATATTGATGGCCACGTTGGCGGCCGCAAGGAGGAGTTCCTGCTCGTCCTTGATCGTTGCCATAAATTTCTGCACGCTGCTCCCCGCGATTACCAGGAAGGCCTTCTTCAGGTTGGCCAGGAGCGCTTTCTCCGGGGCAAACGGCATCGCCTCGTCGATCTCGTCTACGGAGGGAGACATGAGCGACTCGACAGCCTTCATCGCTTCGCGCTGGAGCGGGAGCTCCCCCTTCATGGAACGGGCGAGGATGATGCCGGGGATCAGGAGACGGTTGATCTCATTCGTCCCCTCGAAAATGCG
>JBGQDJ010000203.1:0-5636 GCA_041495805.1 Geobacteraceae bacterium | reverse complement strand
CCGTTCCGGTCATACGCTCTATAAGCCCCACATAGCCGTGGTTGTAGATAAGGGCGCTGAGATAATCGAGTCTTCCGGTATTGGGGAGAAATCCGGGCCAGGAGCGCGATTCCCCCATTTTCTCCTGGATACGGTGCGCATAGCCGATTACCGGCTCCGGCTCGAGGATATGCTCGCCGTCCATCTCCAGGATCACCCGCAGCACACCGTGGGTGCTCGGATGCTGCGGGCCCATGTTCAGGATGAATGAGTGGTTTTCGTTGCCGGCTGCTTCCAAATAATCTTCCTTTCAAAAACCTTTTAACAAAACCTTTTAACCGCCCGCTCCTTGCAGTCGCTCGGGGACGCAGAGGACGCGGTGAAAGTCTAAAACCTGTATATCTATGTATTTTTGTGTTTAAAACCAAAAAATCTTTTTTCTTTTGGTTTTACTCTGCGTCCTCTGTGTCCTCCGCGGTGCAAGGGTTTTACGGTGCAGGGGTTTTACTCATTCACTGTTGTCACTGATTCCTCCACACGCCGCACCTTATCCGCCGGTTTCAGCTCCGCCGGCTTTTTCAGGAGCGGTTTGAGGTCCGCATCCTCTTCCGGGAGGAGAAGCGGCTCAAGAAAAGGGTGCCCGGAGAAGAGAACGCCGAACATGTCCCTGGTTTCGCGTTCATGCCAGTTCGCGCCATGGAAGATGTCTGATATGGTGGGGACGGCGACGTTGTGATCCGCAAACGCGCGGCCCAGGGTACGGCACGGCCCATGATAATTGGCGAACTGGTAGATGATCTCCATGTCGGGATCCAGATGGACCGCGCTGACAAAGACCAGGTAGAAATCGAGCCGGCGCATGAGCAGGGCAAAATCGCGCACCTGATGGGGAGCAAGAAGCACCTCCAGGTGATAACCACGTTTCTTCTGATCAACCTCGTTGACAGTCGCCGGAAGGTTCGCCAGTTCGGTCATGAGTCGTTCCTTGACGTCCATTCACGCGTTCTCCCTGGGAGGGTTAAACTGGGGAAAAGGATAACGGCTCCCCGCGATCTTTTCCTGGAGCTTCAGTATCCCCTCCAGAAGCCCTTCCGGCCTGGGGGGACAGCCCGGTACGTGGACATCCACCGGTATCAGACGGTCAACCCCTTCCACCACGTTGTAGTTCTCCTTTACCGCGAACGGACCACCTGAAATAGCGCAGTTCCCCATGGCAATGACATATCTCGGGGCAGCCATCTGCTCATACAGGGTAATGACGGCCGGCGCCATTTTCTTGTTCACGGTGCCGGCCACTATCATCAGGTCGCACTGGCGGGGGGAAGGCCTGAAGACCTCGAAACCATAGCGGGACATGTCGAAACGGGCCATGGCCAGGGCCATCATCTCAATGGCGCAACAGGCGGTGCCGAAGGTCATCGGCCAGAGGGAGTTGGCGCGGCAGAGGTTGAAGAATTTGTCCGTCAGTTCCATGCGGATGAAGGGTTGAGCGTCATCCGGGGGAGGGGTGAAAATCTCCCCGCTCGTCTGCCGTTCTCGTGCCAGTTCCGCATAGCTATGGATATTCAATCGACTCTTCTTTTTTTCGCCCAAGAGAAAACCCCTTTTGCCCAGGCGTAAACTATAGCCAGGGCAAGAATGCCGATGAAGATGAACAACTCGATGACCCCGCGCACTCCGGAAACCTTGCTGTAGGCGGTTGCAACGGGAAAGAGATAGAGGACTTCCACGTCGAAGGCAAGGAACATCAGAGCATAGAGATAGTAGGCAATATTGAAACGGATATCCCAGGCAGACCCATAGGGGTCCATGCCGCATTCATAAGGGGCACGGGTCTTATTCTTAACGGATCGGGGTCCCACCAGCGCCGAGGTAATAAGTGGCAAACATGCCGCCAGCACCCCACCTATGGTAAAAAAGACAAAATAGATATAGTCGAGTAGATATTGGTCAGACATTTCCCATACCCTTTACCCACGAGACATTGACAATCGCTGAGCGTTGCACGCCTCTGAGAGCCTGCTGAGCTTTCTGCGATTTTTTCAAGTATACCACTTCTAATTAATTCTGTTGCCGGACATACAAAAAAAATCTGTTATAATCACGTCTATCAATGGAGGAACGTTATGCACGAAGCGATGTTTTATGAAAAAGCTGGGGGTAACAAGGTCCGCTGCGGGCTCTGCAGGTTCCGCTGCCTGATCGCCGACGGCAAGCGCGGCATCTGCGCTGTCCGGGAGAACCGGGGAGGGACCCTCTATACACTGGTCTACGGCAAGGCCATTGCCGAGCATGCGGACCCGATCGAGAAAAAACCGCTTTACCACGTCATGCCGGGGAGCATGTCCTATTCCGTTGCAACGGTCGGCTGCAACTTCCGCTGCCTCCACTGCCAGAACTATACCATCTCCCAGCCGGTGCATGACACCCTCCGCATCACCGGGATCGACCTCCCGCCGGAGGAGATCGTGGCCAGAGCCCTGGCGTCCGGCTGCCGCTCAATCGCTTATACCTACACGGAACCGACAATCTTCTTCGAATACGCCTATGACACTGCGGTACTTGCAAAAAAAGCCGGCCTCAGGAATATCTTCGTCACAAACGGCTACATTACACCTGAGGCCCTGGCCTGCATCCGCCCATTTCTCGATGCAGCCAATATAGACCTGAAGGGCTTTTCCGAACGCTTTTACACCGAGGTGGTCCATGCCATGCTCAAGGAGGTGCTCGATTCCATAGTCGAATACAAACGCCAGGGAATATGGATCGAGCTGACAACCCTGGTTATTCCCGGCTGGAACGACAGCGACGAAGATCTGCGGGGGATTGCCTGTTTTATTGCCGACAAGGTCGGGAAGGAGACCCCCTGGCATGTGAGCGCGTTCCATCCCACCTTTAAAATGATCGACCGGCCCCGCACACCGCTCGACACCCTGCGAAGGGCCAGGCATATCGGTCTCGAAGCCGGGCTCCGTTATGTCTACGAAGGGAACGTGCCGGGCGAAGGGGGCGAAAACACCTACTGCCCGTCATGCGGAGAGACACTGATAGAGCGCCACGGCTTTTACCTGGAACATAACAGCATAGAGATGGGGAAATGCCCAGCCTGCGCTGCCATCATCGACGGCATCGAGATGTAGCACTTTCGATTGGATTCATAATTCGTACACAACGGATAACACCTTTAAATCAAAGGCAATTACTCACACGAAGTCACGAAGCCACAAAGATTTAAAACCGCCCCCCCCTCAAAAGGCTTTAACAGGTTTTAAAGCCTTTCTTCGTGGCTTTGTGGCTTTGTGTGATATAAGCCGTTTTCGGTTAATGAATCTGCAAATAGCCGGTTGCCCTTATCTGCGAAAAAATGCTATAAAGGGACTTGCTTCTATTATCTTCCGCAGCAGAGGGTCTTTTGAAAGCTTCGTTCTTCCGCCGATTCTGGGTAATCTTTTCCGCATACGTTGTTGGGTTCTATGCATCCGTCCTCAACCGCTTCCGTGTCAAGGGAGTCGGGCATCTTCCCCGTCAAGGGGGTGTGCTGATCGCCTCCAACCATATCTCCGCTTACGATACCATCTTTCTCCCATGGGCGGTCCTCCGCAGCAATCCCATGCAGATGCTCTGGGCGCCTGCAAAAGAAGAGCTGTTCCGGAAGCCGTTTCAGCGCTGGCTATATTCATCCTGGGGAGCCTTTCCGGTCCGGCGTGGAAGGGACGTGCGCGCCGCCAAGGTCATCAATGAACTGTTGCAGGAGCAGAAGGTGATGCTCTACCCCGAAGGGACCCGGCACAGGGACGGTGTCCTCGGAAAGGGAAACCGGGGTGTGGGGAAGATCATCTTCGACACCCGGCCGGTGGTGATCCCCACCGCCATCATCGGGCTCAATCGGTGGAAGTTTCCCGGTTTCGGGCTTGAAGGGATGATCGAGTTCGGCCACCCACTCGACTATACAGACCTGCTGCAACTCCCGGACAACAAGGAAACCCACCAGATGATAGTAGACCGTTTGATGGAGGCGATTGCCGGACTTCTGAAAGCGGAAGGTGCCTATGTCGAATCGGCGTGAGCCCTCATCCGACAAAGGCGGTCATGACCCCGGCGAAGAGCGGACAGAATCCGTCAAACTGGTCGAAATTTTCTGCGACGGCGCATGCAGCGGCAATCCGGGCGCCGGCGGTTTCGGCTCGATCCTCCGCTGCGGCGGCCATGAAAAGGAGATATCCGGTTCGGCGGGTGAAACCACCAATAACCGGATGGAGATGACCGCCGCCATCACCGCCCTTGAATCACTGAAACGACCATGCAGGGTGAAGCTGACTACCGACTCACAGTATCTGGTAAAGGGAATGACCGAATGGCTCCCCGGATGGATCAGGAAGAACTGGGTCAACAGCAAAAAAGATCCGGTCCTGAACCGCGACCTGTGGGAGCGACTCCTGGCCCTGTCGAAGGTCCATCATATCCAGTGGACATGGGTCAGGGGCCATGCTGGCCATCCGGAGAACGAGCGCTGCGATGAACTTGCCAGGAAGGCCATAGAGGAATACAGAAAAACCAGCAACCAGCAACCAGCAACCAGTGACCAGTGACCAGCATTTATGGACTATTTCATCATCGAGGTTTCCGAAGAGGAGATCAGGCGGGAGAAGGATAAGGCCCGCGAGTTGCGCAAAACCCAGTGGTGGCGGAACCGGATTGCCAAGGGTATCTGCCGCTACTGCGGCAAGATGTTCCCCCCCGAAGAGCTAAGCATGGACCACCTGGTCCCGATAATCCGCGGCGGCAGGAGCGTCCGTGGCAATGTGGCCCCTGCCTGCAAGGAGTGCAACAACAGGAAGAAACATATGCTCCCCCTGGAATGGGATGAGTACATGGCGGCTAAAAGCAGGGAAGCAGAAACAAAAACATAAGTTATGGGCGCCCCCTGTGGTCGTCAGCTTTTTTATAAAGGAGCGCATGAAAAGTTTCAAAACCGTGATCTACGACTGCGACGGTGTAATTTTCGACTCCTTTGAGGCCAACCTCGCCTTTTATAACAAAATCATGGAAATGCTCGGCAAACCTCCACTCAACCGGAGTGATGAGACCCTGATGCGGGTCCTCCACACATTTGCCAGCCAGGAGGTGCTGCGTCATATATTTCCCGACGAGACGAACTGGAGAGCAGCCATGGGGTGCATCGCGGCCGTCAACTACCGGGAACTGGTCCCATTAAAGCGTATGGAGGATGGATTTCGCGACACCATCGAGACGCTGATCGGATCCGTGGGTCTGGCGATCTGCACCAACCGTGCGACTTCCATGGATGCGGTTATGGAAGCCTTTGACCTTGGCCGCTATTTCGGGATAGTCATGACAGCCCTGAAAGTGACCAACCCCAAACCCCATCCCGAACCGCTTCTGAAGGTGCTCGCGCACTACCGGATCGCTCCATGCGAGGCCCTCTTCGTCGGCGATTCCGATCTGGACCGCCAGGCCGCAGAGGCAGCCGGCGTCCCGTTCGTCGCCTACAAAGCGGACCTTCCGGGTTTAGCGCATATTGATCGCCATCAGGATATACTCCCTTTGGTATTCCAGTGCAAGGAGCGTCTTCCCGCGGCGTTTCCATAAGCATCGGGGAGAGTGAAGAATCTTGAAACAGTTTAAACAGGGCAGTT
>JBGQDJ010000202.1:0-5638 GCA_041495805.1 Geobacteraceae bacterium | reverse complement strand
CTGATTTTTGTCTTTACACTCCCCCTAAATAACGTTATAAAAAGCTTTATACTCGGCTTATGGCCGTCCATTGCTATTCGATGCTGTAACATGGGGGGATAATTATTCAATGGGATCTTCCATAAAGTCTGCCATCCGACGCTTTCTGTCCGCTGGTCACTGGTCACTGGTCACTGGTCTCTTGTCACTGCTCTCCTGTCTCTGCTCCGCAACCGCCCACGCCTCCGAATTTTCCATCCTTCCCTCCATAGCCGTCAGCGAGGAGTATACCGACAACGTTTTTCAAACTCATACCGAAAGGAAGACCGAATTCATAAGCCACCTCACGCCGGGGCTGGCCTTCCAGTACCGGGCGCCGTTTTGGGACTGGGACCTGGCATATCTCCTCGATTATCGCTATTACGCCCGGAACAGTCAGAAGTGGGAGATTTCCCACAATCTCGATACTAAGATGAATCTGCGGGTCATCGAGAATTTCCTCTTTCTCGACATAAGCGATACCTACAAAAAGGTATCTTTGGACGTAAACAGGGACACGACGACTACCAGCACTTTTATCAATCAGGCCGACCAGAATATCCTGACCTTTGCACCCCACATCGAGTTGCGCCCAGGCGCCAACTTCCAGGTGAATTCGGGCTATCACTATACGAAAGAATCTTATCCGAATGCATCCTCAGGGAACAATACCCTATCCGGGATTGATCGGGAAGAGCACGGCGCATTCATTGCCACTGTGCATGAACTTAGCCCGAAATCCACCCTTACCACTAATGCTGCCTATGCCCACATAGATTCGGGGCAAGGCAGTAATACCGGACAAGCCCTCAGTTATCACCGGTTGCTTCCTTCTCTCGCGATACGATACGAATATGCCGAAAAATCGTTCATTTCCCTGGAGGGGGGATACAGCTGGTTTCTCTTTGATAACGGGCCTTCCAACAGTAATCCCTTCTGGAATGCCACCTTAACACATGCGTTCGATCATATGCTCCTCTCCCTTAACTCGAATGTCACATTCAACACAGATCCGTTGCAAGGTTCCACGGAGTCCCGAAATTTTTCCGCCAGGCTCGATAAGACCATGAGACGCGGCTCCATGGGTTTCATTGCCACATATTCCGAGTTAATCAACAATCAGCAAGGCAAGCTTGATTCAAAAAACTATCAGATTTTGGTGAACATAAAGCACGATTTGACGGAAAAAATGACCGGCCATCTTGATCTCACCGGGGTAAAAGTCAATGCCAGGAATAACAACAACATCAATAACGACATTACATTACCTTACCAGTTCTCTATCGGTGCCGGCGTGAGCTACACTTTGGTCAACAACCTGTCGCTCGCCCTGGATTACAATTACACGACATACCGACAATCGATCGGTAGCTCAATAAACAACACTGAGATCAATCGCGTGATTCTGGGGTTGACGAAGCGTTTCGGTAAGCCGCTGGAAAAAGGTAATATTAAACAAGGGCCCAATGTCTTGTGACCAGAGAGTGCAGACCACAGACATCAGACAAGAGACTTTAGACGAGAGACGTTAGATGTAACGTCTTACATCTTACTTCTAACGTCTTACTTTTCCTGCTGACTGCTAGCAGCTGGAGTTACCTTTGCAGGGAGAAAAAGTAGCCATGGGGTCCTAGGGATGAGAGTTCTTGTAACCGGCGGTGCAGGCTATATCGGGAGCCATGTAGTCAAGTCGCTCGGGGAAAAAGGGCATGAGGTGCTCATATATGACAACTTGTCATCGGGCCATGAATGGGCTGTCCTGTATGGGAAACTGGTTGTTGGTGATCTTGCTGACCGCGCGTTGTTGACTGAAACGTTGTCCGGTTTTTTGCCGGATGCGGTGATACATTTTGCCGCCCACATACAGGTCGAGGAGTCCGTAAGGGAACCGCTCAAGTACTACAGAAACAATACGGTCAATGCCCTGAATCTGATCGAGGCGATGAACGCCGTTGGGCTTAACAGGTTGATATTTTCCTCTACAGCGGCTGTATATGGAATTCCTGACAGCTTGCCGGTTAATGAAGAGGCGCAGATGCGGCCGATAAATCCCTATGGCATGTCAAAGGCCATGGTTGAAAGCATGCTGCAGGACTTTTCCAACGCCACCGATTTTCGTTATGTCTCTTTACGCTATTTCAACGTGGCAGGGGCCGATCCGGACGGCAAGATAGGTCAGGCCTATCAGGAATCGACACATCTTATCACGCGGGCACTCAAAACGGCCAAAGGCGAGTTGCCCAGGCTTCTTGTCTTCGGTACCGACTATCCCACACCTGACGGAACCTGCATCCGCGATTATATTCATGTTAATGACCTTGCCGAAGTACACATTAAGGCGTTGAAATATCTCATGGATCACGGTCAGAGCAGGGTATTTAACTGCGGCTATGGGCACGGTTATTCAGTCCGGGAGGTTATCCGATCAGCAAAAAAAACAACGGGCATTGATTTTCCCGTCGAGGTGACTGAGCGCAGACCAGGTGACTCACCGGCAATCGTGGCCGACAACTCAAGGGTGAGTAAGGAACTTCACTGGATACCGCAATATGACGACATAGACTTGATTATTCGCACAGCATGGGCATGGGAACGCAATCGCTAAAAACAATGAATAGTGAATGTGGTCCCTAGCCCCTGACTTTCTGTTCACTGTTCCCTGTTCAACAGTCCCCTGACCACTGTCCGCTGCTTTTTAAACATTCGCCACAATTTTAACATCCCCTACAGACCTCCTTAATTCCAGTGTTGTTAACTTATTCTATAATTTAGACTCCAAATTTATTAACATTATTTTCATTGCTCACTTCTCATGCGATCTTGCATCTCATTGATTTAAAGGGAGATATTTGATTAATTATTTTTGGTACAATTTGTGTATTTAGTAAGAGCGATCAATGCAATCAGTTAAACAGCGGAAAATCAAACTGCGAATAAGTATACTCCCACAGTATAGGGGGTATTACGAATGCCAGCCTTTCAAAGGGGCCTGATCGCAATCGGAAAGAAAGTCAAAACTAAACCCCCAGATGGCCGAGAACTGCATATTCCCGGCATTTTCAAACTCTGGGAGTCCCCCGTCAGAGCCGGGGTTTACCCAAAAGACAATTAATAAAAATATGAGCAAGATCAGTGATGACAATAATCGAGATCGGAGGGATTTGGACCATGAAAGAGGTATTATTTCGGGCTTATAACGTTGTTGTTGGCGTGGTGATTCTGTGCAGTCTGATCACAGGTGTTTTTGCGACGCCACAACAGGCGAATGCGCAAACTCCTATGCCCCGCGTGGCCATCCATGTCTCTGAGTATACCCAGGCGCTGGAAACAATGACTGCAACCTCACCGGGAACACCTACGGGAGATGGAACAACCGGTTACGAGTGGTGGTATACTTCATGGCACTATTTCGTTGCCTATGAGTCCCTTGAAGAGGCGCTTCGTTCGGACGGCACACCTTTTATCGAGGTGACCGACGCAGATATTGCTGCCGGCCATCTCCTTAATGTGGATGGCTCACCCAAATATCCCATTCTCATCAGCCTGGCATCTGAAGCGATTGCCGATAATGAGATTAGTCCGCTCCAGGCTTATGTAAGCGCCGGGGGGTTCCTTTTCGCCGGCTCGTCCTCCTTCACACGCAACCCGGATGGCAGCACCCGAGGTAATTTTGCCCTGGCCAGTGAGATGGGATTGCACATGGCCAATCCCTACCCTTTTAACTGGGGGGGGGGGGGGATTCCGCCGAACAATCATTTCACCAAAAACGGCGACCATCGGCTGACCAGTGATATCCCAAGCGGCACGCTCCCCTTGAATGGCCCCTTGACTTCCGAAGAGATTCCCTGGGGGGTTTCATCTTCCGACCCACTTTTAAACCACATAGTTCATGGTCCGAACTATGCCTGGCAGGTCGTTAACGATAATGCCACGGTCATTGCAACTGGTGATTATGGTCCCCTCTTGACGGTCAAGAACGATGGGCTGGGTAAGATCATCTTCCATGGACCATTTCAGCCCCTCATCGGCCACGGAGGCAATGACACTGCGACGTTTGCTTATCTCATCTATCGCAGGGCCATCGAATGGGCCTTTGAATCTTTCAGCCTTCCCGTTGTCAAGGTGAGCCCATGGCCCTATCCATATGATGCTGCTTTTATGGTGCGCCATGATTTTGAAAACAACCAATCACTCATTCAGGCAATCCCATCTTCCGCCTCATTTGAACATTCATACGGGGTCAAGGGTGATTATTTCTTCTGTACAGGTGCCCTGCGAGACGATATGGCGGTAGGAGACCGTCCTTCAGCTATAACCGGTCTGCAGAATGCCGTTTCGAATGGTGCGACGATCGGTTCGCACAACGGCGGCCTGAAGAATCCCGTAAACACATCTCTTCTGCAGACAGACTATGATTATTGGCATTGGGGCCCGGATGAGGCCCTGGACGCAACTCCGCCGATCCACGATCCGCCTTATGCGGATGGCAAGGCGTATGCGTACGCTTCCATCCTCGCTTCCTTTCAAGATATCGAAGGGTGGCTGACCGGGCTTAACCACCCCCGCATATGGGCTGCCCCCTATTACAACGGAACACGTGAAGGTTCTCGTGATATCTTGGATCAATTGGGCGCGGTTGTCATTGGGGAACAAAAAATCAGCCCCTTCCCGAGCAGGACCCTCTCCTACAACACAATGGGTACGTACTATTCGCCCATCTCATTACCCGTGAGCGAATGGTACAAAGCAGATACTACCATCGCCCAAAACATCGAAGGCCACACCACGGAATCCATACATGCTGCAGTGGATTTCTACTATAACCTCGGCGCATTGATCAATGTCTACGGACATGAGCGGTCTGATCTTGTCGGGGTGCAGCAGGAATATGTAACCTACAGCTTGTCTAAAGGACCCATGCTGTGGTCGACCAACTCTGTGGGGATTAATGACTGGTGGCGTTTGCGTTCCAATGTCGTTGTCACCCCAACGGTCACTACGACAGGCAACACTTACACAGTGACCGCGTCGGTCTCCGACGCCACAGACCCCGACAGCGCTATCGAGCTGGCCCTTCCCCAGATCCAAGGTAAACCTATTGGTAACATGACTGTATCTCTTAACGGCATATTAGCGGATCCGTCGAAATATCGAACCACCGCTTATGGCGTGAAAGTACTGGTTGGAACCTCGAATCCTACTGTTCAGGTACAATATACGCTTGGAGCATCATTCAGCGGACTTAACTCCACGATTACCTATGGAACCGCCTCAACAACACTGTCCGGTACAATCAGCGGAGGTTCGGTGGTTCCCTCAGGGAGCGTTGTCATTACCCTTAACGGCGGCGAAACCCATTCTGCCACCATAAACGGTTCAGGGTACTTCTCCTCAAACTTTACAACAACAGGCACTCTGGGCGTCGCCGGCAGTCCATACACCATCGACTACAGTTATCCAGGCGATTCGACTTACTCCAGTATATCCGCCACCGGGACTCTGACCGTTTCCAAGGCAACGCCGACCATCACCTGGGCCAACCCGGCCGACATCACCTACGGCACTGCTCTGAGCGCGACACAGCTGAACGCAACCTCCGGCGGAGTGTCTGGTTCGTTTG
>JBGQDJ010000201.1:0-5639 GCA_041495805.1 Geobacteraceae bacterium | reverse complement strand
CTCATTTAATCTTTTTGATAGCGTTGCCCAACATCGTCGTGAAATCGCCCCATATCTGTTCCGTCCCTGTTTTGAGGTCTTCCCATTCATCATCGCCGGCGCTTGATATCCCCTGCAGTTTTAACGCGGCCTCGTCGCGCTTGTGCTGCAACTCTCCAATCGTATTGGAATATTCATGCCTCGCTTCGGACGTGGAGCTTGTTGCCTTGATCTTGAGCTGGTCAATCTGCGCTTCCCATTCGACCATCTGTGCTGATAGTTTTTCGACGTACTCTGTTCGCTTGTCCATGATTGCAACCTCTGTTCTGTATAATAATGATCGGTCATGAGAAGACCCTTTTATCTACTTCTGTTCCATGAAAAATTCCCGAATTTTCTGAAGCCTCGACCTGTTGACACCGAAATCGTAGTAGCCGCTGCGTGACCCGGAATGGAAGTTTATTTCCCCGCTCTTTTCGTCGAAAGCGAATTCCGCCTCATCGACGAAACCGAAGAGCTTCGAACGGAAAGTTACAGCAAGATACCCGGGCTCATCCTTCACAATCTCGCTCCGCGGAATCAGCCGGATAACCCCTATAA
Organism: Geobacteraceae bacterium; assembly: GCA_041495805.1. Classification (GTDB taxonomy): domain Bacteria; phylum Desulfobacterota; class Desulfuromonadia; order Geobacterales; family Geobacteraceae; genus JBGQDJ01. Next base: position 5,060 of record JBGQDJ010000201.1, on the reverse strand, counting down.
GTCGCTCCTGTGCGGCCACTACGGGACCGGTGAAGCCGAATGGAGGCATACGGTGTGACTTATCGGTAGCCAGCGACGAAACGCAGTTAGGGCGCGACGGGCATACGGCGAGTGCTTTCATGGGCGGTGGCTCCTTTACGGTCTCTTTTGCGAGAGAAGGTATGGTAGAGGCTAATATGAAGCTGACGAATGCCACGTATATGAAACGCATGTTCCTTCCCTTAAAACAGTCCCATCAGCACCAGGATGAGCAGAATCAAAAGTATAAATCCAAATCCACCGCTGGGATAATATCCCCAATTCCTACTGTGAGGCCAGGTGGGCAGAGCACCCAGCAACATCAAAATCAAGAAGACGATCAAAATAGTTCCCAACATAATGCTTCTCCTTTCATCAGTGAAGGTTCCGCTTGGCGCATGCGTTCAGCAGCCTTACACAAGTGAATACGAGGTTGCGCTTTGAAATGAAGCCTTTACCAATTCACGCCGCCCTTCGCCTTTCCGCGGGAAACCTTTTCGAATTCGTTTTCCGTGTTTGGTGCAACCCAACGACAACCAGCCTGTTTTGCCGTTCAAAGGCCATTATCTTGCCCCCCTGAATGAGGGGATTCAATTCAGCGTTGTTAACATAGCTGACAGCATGTGGATAAAATACCTTTATTTTCTTCATCATCAATGATCATCTCCTTTGAATAACGACAGCTCATCTTTCTCAAAAAGCGCGACAGAACCCATGTCCTTCATTTGAGTTTAGTCTTTAGCGCTTGATTGCGCTAAGAGGTTGTATTACTCGATTGCCATCCGGTTATTTACACCCTTCACACCGTTTACGTCGTTGGCGAGTTTGGTGGCGAGGTCCAATGCTGCTGCATTGCCGGCCTTGCCATACAATGTAACCACTCCATTTTTCGTCTCTACCTTGGTGTTGAGGGCACTGGTCGAGCGGTGGAATAACAACGACATCTTGACCTGAGCGGTGATGGAAGCGTCATCAATCTTTTCGCCTACCGTTCGTGTCTTTTCCGAGCTCTTCGTCACGGTCATCTCATTATTTACGTCTTTGACTCCTTCTACATCCCTGGCGTATTCAGTCGTTAAATCCTTCTGTGCCTGACTGTAAGCATCGCCTCGCAAAGTTACGATGCCGTCTTTTACGTCAACCTCGGTTGTGTCGGCGCTCACGCTACGATGAAACAGGAGCGTGGTTTTCACCTTATCGCGGATCCAGGCGTCCGAATTTGCGGTGAGGGGTGCGCCTTCGACTTCCTCCAACCGGTTGTCTACACTCTTGACACCGGGGAGGCCTGCTACGGTCTCCTGGGCCAATGATTTGTGGTATTCCTCTGAGACGAACCCCGTCAAGGTGACAGCGCCGTCCCTGGACTCGATTTCGATATCATCATCCTTGAGGTAGGTCTGAAACACATACGTTTGCCTTGCGGATGATTCGATGCGGCTATCCATTTCAGACGCGTTCACAGGCGCGCTGAACGCAAGCAGAGCCACCACTGCCAGCATTATAAATATGGAATATATTATCTTCATGCCATCTTCTCCTTTCATTGATGTCACTGTTGTTTTTTGAACTCTTGTGTCCGAAGCATCATGCCTTTCGGAGTCCCGGTTGCGGTGTATCATGCTACCGCAGCCGTGGGCCAGGTATGCGCCGCTGCGTCATACGCCGCTCTCACTATTTCCCCAAAACCTTCTTGACCTGACCGATCTTTTCCTGAAATTTGCCGGCTATCTTTTCGGATTTGCCTTTGGCCTCCAACTTGGGATTATCGGTGATTTTCCCGGCCATTTCCTTGACTTTACCCTTTACCTGGTGAAACTTTCCTTCCGCCTGATCCTTGGCACTTGATTTCATGGTATTCCTCCTTTAGGTTAACTGCTCAAACTTCACAGAAAGCACGACCGTGCTCATCTTCTGTCAGAAGTTACATCGCAACTAACATGCCAGAGAGGAACTACGAATACTGCGAGTGCAATAGTTTGATTATACTAGGTAAAATGGAAGGGAACAGCACGGGGTGAAAAGAAAACCGTCAACGGGATCCGTCATATTTAACGTAACCGCCACATGCGACGGAACAGATTGGGGCGAATATTTAAGGGACTTGGAATGAACGGATATACCAGGTTTTGCCTTAGATTCAACGTTTCTGCGACCCGGACACCTCTTTATCAAAACCGGGGATGATCGTCTTGAAGAAGGCGTTCCTGATGAGCTGACCTATGATCTGCCACCTGCTCGTGTGAGGCTTATTCAGCGTGCCCGAGATGGCGACCTTTGCGGCAACCTCCCCCTTCGGCCCCCCTTTGAGGAGCCTGGCGGCACCGCCTACCAGCATCTCGTACATTTTGTGGGAAACAGTTTTCTCCCTGTCCATGCGCCGGTCATAAACCTTCAAATTCTTGAAGAACGGTGTGACATAACCGGAGATGGCATCATCCTTGATACGCAGCTCCGAATAGAAGGAAAATGTACCCGCAGCCACGTCTAGATTCGCGTAAGCGCGCAGCAGGTCGTTCATGGCCGTCATTTGTGTCTCCTCTATCTTGACATCGATATCCATATCCGGACTCTTATGGCCTGGGCGGAAATGGGCGGTCACCCTACTGGCGCCGCTCCCCATGAATTTCCCCTGCAGCTCCGCTTTGGCGGGGCCCTGCGAAAAATCGTTGGAAACATTGGAAATATTGAGGTCGGCGTCGGCAAGGAAAACGCGGTACGGGTTGCGGGCCGCCTTATTTAGCAAGCCGACCGTGCATCGGGTAAATCTTGCCTGATCGATGCGGAACTCAATTGAGGATTTGCCCACTACCTTGGCCGCTTTCACAACCATCTCGGCGCGTCTCTTTTCGGCGGCCGCGGTGTCAGCGGTATGAATATATTCGATTTCCATCCCCTGGACCATCAGCTCTTTAAGATGGGCTTTCTTTATTTGGGGAGCGTACTCGATTTCGCCGGAAGCTGAGAGCAGGCCGTTGCGCAGAGAGAGATTGGTGCGGGCGACCAGCGGTTTGAAATTGTCGAGGGGGACCTTTTCCAGCGTCAAGCGGGCGTTGAATCCGGGATACGGCACCGCGAGGAAATTGGCCTTGCCGTCGATGACTCCGCGCCCGGTATCGAAGATAGCCGTCTCCAGGTGGAACGAGGAGGGGTAGACCTTGTCCGGCAGACGGACGTTGCGGATATTTTCCGCTTTCAGGTTCAGCCGGCTCAGGTTGAGGGGCTTTTTCGGGTCTTCATCGATATACGTTATCTTGGCGTCATGTACCGTCAGGACGTTGATCTTGAGGGGATAAATGGCTTCTACCGCCTGCTGCCATCCCTGCTTCTTCAGCGGCACCGGACTGGCGGCTTCGCTGATCAGTTGCCGCTGGTCGATACTGATTTCCGGCCTGTCGAGCTTGAATGCGGCGACGAGCTTGCCGGCGAGGACCTCATGCCAGATGATGCTCGCGCGAAGAACCGGGAAATTGGCGATGGGAGGGTCCGGATGGGCCTTCTGGGAAACGGTCAGCCCTTTCAGGGCCATTGAAAATCCGACCAGTTGAAAATGGAGTTTCGGCAGCCGGACATAGTACCCTTTCAGACTGCTGTTCATCCTGTTTTCCATGGAGCTGCGCAGCGGTTCGTCCAGAAAGTATGAGGCAAAGAAGAGTACGAGAAGCATGAGAATAAAAAGCGCGGATACGCCCAAGCACCATCTGACCCATTTCGGCATTGAGCGGGAGATATCCCTCAAACTATGGAGCGGTTTCCTGCCATGACTATAATTCTCTTCCGGTTGCTGCTGCGCCATTGTTTATTCCCCAGGGAGGCCTTTGCAGGGAGCTCTTTGGCCAGGCTTCCATGATGCAACTCCCTTTCCATGGTCATGATCATCGTCCTTCACGGTCATGCCCGCCTTGCCTCCCGTGGTCATGCTCGCCTTGCTCTCCGCGGTCATGCTCAGATCGCCTGTCCCAATGTTTTTCATTTTCCCATCGTTTCCAGTTCCTTTTCACGTCTCCATGGTGTATCCGTTCGTATCCTGGCGACAGACGTTGACGATAGTCCTGTGGCAGCGCTCTCAATCCACTGGGAATTCTCCCTTGCTCCACGTAACTCCACTGCCCGTTATAGTCCTGGGATCTGTACCAGCGCCCTTCATAAGGACGCCACCAATCGCCTTGATAAAACAAAACATCCACATCGATGTCAGGGACCATGTAAACATATGTTCCAGGTATCACAACCACGTCAGGCGGAGCGGCAAACCTGATGGCGGGGAGATTGTTCCCTACATTTACATATACCCCCTCCCCACCTACATCTACATTTACCCCCCTATCATCTACATTTACATTTACCCCTGCCTCACTTTGGGTTGCAAATCCTGTTAAGACAAAAAGCAGAGCGGCAATAAGCGGTAAAAACGACTTTCTCGTCTTCCTTACCATATATATCTCCTTTCGATTTGTGTTATTACTGACCTTACCCTTTGCAAGGTTACACTTTCACCCTTGCGGTTCGACGTTCTGCTCCTCTAAAAGCGGTTTGTATGCCCGTCCTGACTGAGTCCTTACCCACGGTTACCCACCCGGTGCGGCGCTGGAACCTGGCAATTTTCCCAGCTTCGAGAAATCTGTTGAGTAGAACATCATTTACATAATCGTGGACGTTGTCCTTATAAACTATTCGAATCACCATGGCGTCACCTCGTCTGTCAATAAAATGGGTTAATATCTCCAATAACTTTATGAATCGTATCACCGACTTCAACACGTTCAGTAATCACCTGCCCATCAGGCGCCTCTTCTTCCAGGTGGGCAGCGCAAACATTTTCAAGACTATTCGCCTGGGCCTCAATGCTTGTATTCGACCGTGGGATTGTCGGAAACGCTCTTTATGCCGTCATCCGATCCCTGCATTTTAAAGTTGCGAATATGCAGTTTGTGAGATTCAACTTTACAGTTCTTTGCTCCTTGAATAGTGAAGCTACTCCCCTGTTGGTATGACGGCATATGGCCAGGTTGGGCTGCTTCATGAGGCGCGACGTAAAACCGGTG
>JBGQDJ010000200.1:0-5654 GCA_041495805.1 Geobacteraceae bacterium | reverse complement strand
GCCTTGTCGATGAACTCCACCCCAACCGCCCGAGTCCCTTCAAATATGATGCGGGTGGCTAGTGAGTTCATGCGGACCTGGAGTCTGTCCGGAAACTGATACATTGTGCGAAGCAGATAGTCCCTGGGGCCGACCCGTCTGCCGCTTTTCGTGGCCATCGGCGTGACAGCCAGCCCCTCAGGGTTATGCGTGGCGGTTCTCAAGTCGTTTGGATCGAAGCGTGATTCGATGCCGGTTATAATGTCGCCGATATCATCACGCAGCGCCTCCTTGAAGCAACTCAGGAGCATTCCGATCAGTTCGGGATCCTTCAGGGCCAGGTCGGGATCGGCCGTACTGGTTGTCAACCAGCCGTTAAATCCGTGGCCATGGCTGCTGTCGCGCCAGTCCAGGTCTCCCCGGACCATATCCACAAGGGATGAGAGAAAACCCCTTAAAACGGCCTTTGGCGAGCCGGGAGGCGGGACGTAACTACACTCCTCGATGCGGGTGAAATATTCCCGCATCTTGTCGGCGCGCCAGGAATCGTCGCCGGTGATCCTGGCTATGTAATTCCAGTCGCTCTCCTGGGGGAGCACCGTTATCATCGCGTTATGGACGGTACAACCGCCGAGGGCGCCGGCTCGGGGATACCAGATCCGATCTTCACCATCGGCCTTTACACACTTGCTGTCCTTTGCCTGATCCCTGTTGTCGCTGTAATGGCGGACGAAGTAATCCCATTGGCAGGGGGGGTATTCGGTGGAGGCCCCGTGGAAGATCGGGACGTCATGCATGAGCAATCCCGTCATGTCCTGGGACCGCGGGTCTCCGCCCGCCTCCAGCAGCAGGACCCTGAACCCTGCCTTGGCGAGATTGGCCGCCAGCGGCGCCCCCCCGGCGCCCGAACCCACCACTATATAGTCATATTCCTCGCTCATTTCATCCTCGCATGCGGCCCGGTATCAGAAGGTCTTCAGGAATTCTATCAACGCCATCTTGTCATCGCTGCTCAGACCGGGATTGCCGGGCAGAAGGCCGGTGCCGAAATAATGGCCACGGTTTACCACGTAGTCCGGGCATTTGCTCAGTTCCATCAGCGGCTCCACCAGGTTCGCCAGCACCTTGCGGGCCTCTTCGTCACCGGCATCCCCGGGCAGTGCCTTGAGATCGTGTTTCAGCTTGAGGGCCAGCGCCAGCAGCTTCTTGTCATGTTCCAGACGCTCGGCAACATTCGGATTGTCCGGCATCAGGTTCAGGTTAGCCAAAAGACCCACCGGCGTTCCGGCGGGGATCGGGCCGATTTCCACCCCCCCTTCGCTTAAGGCGTAGGGGAACACCTTCTCTCCCTTCTCGACAAGCTTCTTCAGCTTGTCGGGAACATAACCGGCGGATATGCGCAGGAAGCTTCTGGTGGTTGTACGGTCGATCATGCCGGGGACCTTGTCGCCCAGCACCGGGTCCTTGTCCCGTTTTTCCGGCCAGAGCAACTTCACGATTGAATCCTGGAAGGACTCCATGCGCGCCTTTACCGACGGGCTGGGATTGAATCTGCCGACGCTGTTGTTGAGCAGGAAAGGCGCGGTGGACCAGAGGCTGATGAGGGATGGAGGGCGGGTGTATCCCCGGCCGCCGTCCGGCATCTTATACTGTCGCGGCTCTCCTGTTATCGGGTTGTAGACGGTTATCGAGCCGACTGAGGGAAGTTCCTTGTAGGTCTCGGCGGAAAAATTGTCCCAGATGTTGTCCCTGATGGCATTGGTGGCAAGGGGGCTGCATGCGTTGGTCTGGAGAAGGGTCACAGGGACGCGGAACTCCGCGGAGAGGAAGTTCCCATCCAGGAAATCGGGGGCGGCGACGATTGCACGCATCTGCGACTTGAACTCTTCTGTTTTTGTCCATTCCCAGTATCTATTCCAGCATGTCAGGTACTCCTTGCCTGAGCAGCCGCCTGGATCGAGGCCGGGAGCAGGAGCCGGCAGTTTGCTGGAATGGCAGCGGCCGCAGTTTTCCGCGAAAACTATCTTGCCGCGATGGAGGAGTTCGGCGTCCTTCGTCAAATATGCGTCGCCACCCGGCGCGTCCTTCAATTTGTGAGGCGCGGTGCTCTTAAGGAAGAAGAGGGCCATGTTCGGAGTCTGTGCCTCCGTGGCTTCCCAGTAAACGGAATTCTTGCGCGCCACCTCTATCACGATGGGAGTGATCGGTTTTCCTCCCACCAGGGCGTTGAAGTGGAGCAGCCACTCTTCGCTGAAAAGCCCGATGTTCAGATAGACGCGGTTCAGCGCTCCCAGCGCCCCCACCGAATCGGAGCCGTCCTTGAGCACGCGTGGCGTATGGACAGTCGCCGGGGGGGTGAAGAATGCAGCAAGGGGGGATGAGGCGGGGACGAAATCGTTTAGCTGCCGGTTGTTCAGGCCGCCGCCGGCGAGTGTCTCCTTGCCGAAACGTTTGGCTATCTCAAGACGCGGACCGAGATTGTATATGGCATTCATGGTCCGGGGGTTGTTGATGTTGTCCGTGGAAACGAGCGATGTGTCCAGGGTGCCGGGTCGGGCTGTGTGGAACATCTGGAAAACGTAATTGCTGGGGTCGGCCTGCCAGTCGAAGATCCGCTCGACCCAGAAATACTGGGCGCCGACATTGGAAGAGATATTTTCCCACTTGGGGTGTTCAGGGTCATCGGGGGGATTGACCGGGTTCGGGCCGATATGACAGAAGCCGCATGACATGCCGACCCGGTACGGCCTGATCAGCTCCCTGGAGTTGTAGTAAGTGGGGTCCATATAATAACGTTCCGGGTCCCACTTTGCCGCCGCCGTCTCATCAAAATCAGGATTGGGAAAGAGGCGAAGGCCGACTACCCCCGTAGGCCAGCCGTAGAAGGAGCCTACCGGCACCACACTGCCGCGCGCGCCGACTTTCACCCCCGGATATTTCGCGTCGTTGGCGAAAGGATCGGGGGGGTCGTCGGGGAGGCGTCTGTCGAGCCATAGCCCGTAACGGTCGGGGCTCGGCCCGGGGGCCTTTTCGAAACCGGGCTCGTTGACAAGCCCGAGATATTGCCAGCGGTTGTCGCGGCTGAATCCCAGGCTCGGATGAGACGATATGACCTTGAGGAGGTCGAGCGCCCCGAAGCTGATTGTCGTCAGTTTGTCCCAGAGGCGATCGTTTCCGCCGCACCAGACGATCCAGGTGTTGCGCCCCTTGACCTCCTCGGGTGTCAGGGCAATACCGCCGTCCATGTCGTGAAAGTAATCTTCATCGGCGGCTGGGAATGTGCCGGTGTCGCGACCGGCCTGCTTTGCCTCGTCAAGAACGGTGCCTGGCCTGGCTTTGCCGGAAATGCAGCCGGATAAGGCCAACAGGCAAATAGAGATGACTGAGAGTGTGAGCAATGAACAGAATTTGAAAGGGAATTTTTTCATGCTTTTTCTCCTTACCGGATTAAGGAATTTCTTCTCTCCTCCGTTCAGCATCAAACAATGAAAGGATACCATATTCTGTGAAATGTCAAGTCGTTGCCGGTCGGCGGGAGCTGATGGAGGTGGTGAGCCAGGGGCATAGGGGGGTGATCATGGTGCGAAAGGGAAGTGCAGTCGCCTCAGGTCTGTATTATACGTAAAAGCAGTTGCATTTGATAAACGACTCGCGCCGGGGCGACAGATCTAGGATTCAGTTGATGATGTGGGAGCTTTCTTTTCTCTGTCCAAGGCAATGCCTTTATACAAAAGCTCACAAATTGAGGATAGAAGCGCTGCCAGTAAAACTCCCAATATGCCGAATTCGCCATGCCTGGGCAACGTCGTTATCACGTTCCAGGCCGCGTTGAAGGAGTTGTAAAAGAAGGCAGCCGCCAGATAGGTGGAAACCGGCAATAGGGCCAAAAATAAAACGATAGAGGCGATTGTTGTTTTCATATACGGTCCAAAAAAATTGTTATCAATGACGATATCCGGATAGCCGTTGAATTTCTCGCCATTTCCCCCCGATATTTCCTGCAATGCAACTTCTTGACGGGTGATATTTCGTCCGCTTGATGGTCGATACGAATCGTCTTTGCCTGTTTCTTCATTACACAATTCAAAGCCCGCCATCGTTGTTATTCCCTCTCTTCGGTTTATCATTGCTTCTCAATGAATGTGGTTCCGGATGCCGGCAGATGCGGTGGGAGAAGCCGAATTCAAGGGCATGGGGGCAATGGTGGGAATTTTCCGTCAGGCATTCCCATATACCGTTTGTCAGTTGTCTGGTACTGCAAAGAGCGCAATGTGAGGATTCGGACTTTGGATTCATTGAGAGCCCTCTTGACAATGAAATCGCACAATTATATTTCTATTACCAATAATCATGCCAAGCGATGTTTGATAGTGATTTCAAGCAATTAAGAGGACTAAGGAGGGAGTCTATAAATCGGAGATGTAAACAAAGTTTACAATTTGCCGGGCAATCCGGTGTGAAGGTTGAGCAGGCAAGGTTTTGCACGGTATGTAAACTAAGTTTACATGTAAACTTAGTTTACAGGGGAATTGGATTACATTGCATGTCAGGCACTTATCATTTCGTGGCCAGGCGGCTGTGCCGGATGCCATAATAGAAATAGATTGCAAGACCCACCAAGAGCCAGACAACAAACCTTATCCAGGTGATCTTCGGCAGGGATAGCATCAGGCATGCGCAGAAGCCAACACCGAGCAAAGGAATGAGCGGGACCAGGGGACAGCGGAATGTCCTCCTGAGTTCCGGGTGGGTTTTCCTGAGCACCACCACCCCTCCGCAGACTATCGCGAATGCGAACAGTGTCCCGATATTGCAGAGTTCCGCGGCAGTGCCGATATCAATGAAACCGGCGAACCCCGCGACGACTATCCCAGTAATGATCTGGGAAATATACGGGGTGCGGAAACGCGGATGGACCTTGCTTATCCACGGCCAGAGCAGCCCGTCCCTTGACATGGCGAAAAATATCCTCGGTTGACCCATGAGCATAACCAGGAGAACACTGGTGATGCCGGCAACCGCACCTGCGGAGACAAGGGCCGATCCCCAGTGAAATCCCGCGAGAGTCATCGCGTAGGCCACCGGAGCAGGCGTATTCAGTTCCTTGTATGGAACCATTCCGGTCAGGACCGCTGCGACGATAATGTAGAGGATGGTGCATATGCCAAGGGAGAGAAGTATCCCTATGGGCATGTTTTTCTGTGGGTCCATGGTTTCTTCCGCCGCCGTGGATACAGCGTCGAAACCTATATAGGCAAAAAAGACGATGGCGGCTCCGGCCACGACCCCCTTGAGACCGAAGGGCATGAAGGGGTGCCAGTTGGCAGGGGTCACGTGGGAGATGCCGACCAGGATAAAGATCAGCACGGTCAGAAGCTTAATCAACACCATCACGCTGGTGAAACGCGCGCTCTCCTTGATGCCGATGATCAGGATGACGGTCAGAAAAAGCACTATCAGGATTGCCGGGAGATTGATGACAGCGCCCGGCACCGTGCCCGGGGCCGCGGAGCACCAGACTGGAACCTGAATACCGATAGCGCTCAGGATGCGGACTAACTATCCTGACCAGCCGATTGCAACTGCTAGGCACGCGACTATGTATTCGAGAATGAGGTCCCAGCCGATGATCCATGCTATCATCTCTCCCATGGTTGCGTAGGCGTAGTTGTAGG
>JBGQDJ010000199.1:0-5684 GCA_041495805.1 Geobacteraceae bacterium | reverse complement strand
AAGGGGTTTGTCGAGACCGTAAAATTTGCGCAGACGCTCCCTCCCCTCGGCCGTCACCTTGGGATTCATGGCGATCTGCATCTCCACCGGCTCGCCTGGGGCGATATGGATCACACCGAAGGTGATGAGGGTGATCCCGAAAAGGAGCGGAATCATCATAAGGATGCGTTTTGTGAGATATCGGATCATAGGATCATAGGTTCAGGGTACAGGGTACAGTAAAACAGTTGAACAGTTGAACAGTTGAACAGTGGTTTCACTGTTTTTACTGTTCAACTGTCCACTGCCTTATCAATACTTCTGTTCTTCCTTCGGCGCATACCATTTGATGAAGTTGTACATAATCCCCGCAGGGGCCGGCTCGACGCCGCGGAAGCGGGAGTTCACCACGGGGAGCGCATCCGGCACATAGAGAAAGGTATATGGCTGGTCCTCGGCCAGGATCTCCTGGAAGCGGTAGTAGCAGCGTTTCCGCTTTTCCATGTCGAAGGTGCTTCTCCCCTCCCGCAGAAGACGGTCCACTTCGGGGTTCTTATAACCGATAAAGTTCAGTTCCCTGGGGCCGGTCTTGCTGGAATCCCAGATATCGAAGAGATCGGGGTCCTGACCGATTGTCCAGCCGAGCATCACCGCCTCGAAGTTCCCCTTGTCAATAAACTGGGTGAGAAACGAGGCCCACTCGATCACCCGAATCTTCACGTCGATGCCCATAGCCTTCAGCCGGTGCTGGATGATGACTGCTGTTTTCAGCCGCTGGTCGTTTCCCTGGTTGGTCAGTATTGTGAATTGGAAAGGTTTGCCGTTTTTCACCAGGATGCCGTTATCATTCTTTTTCCGCCATCCCGCCTCTGCCAGGAGGGATCTCGCCCGCTCCGGGTTATACTCGAAATCCTTGATATGCGGATTAAAGGGCCAGGTCCCCGGTTTGTAAGGGCCATGGGCGACCTGTCCCATGCCGAGGAGGACTCCATGAACGATCTCATCCTTGTTGATGGCGCAGGTGAGGGCCTGGCGGACTCGTCTGTCGGAAAAAAGCGGGTGCCTCAGATTATAACCCAGATAGGTATAGGCTGATGCCGGATAACGGTATTTGTTGAAAAGGGCCTTGAATTCAGGTGTGTCGGTCTGTCTTTTATACTGGACCGGAGAAATCCCCATCATATCGATCCCTCCTGCCTTTAGCTCCATATACATGGTGGAATTATCCGGGATGATCCGGTAAATGTAGCGCCCGATGTACGGCCGTCCTTCATAATAATCCGGATTGCTTTCAAGGGTGAGTTTCTGTCCTGCTATCCACTCCTTGAATATGTATGGTCCGGTCCCTACAGGGTGCCGCGCAAGCTCGCTTTTGGTGATATCTTTTCCTTCCAGCAGATGGGAAGGCAGGATAGACATCCCCCACGATTCAAGGGCCGGAGCGAACGGCTTGTCGTAGGTTACGCGGAAGGTATAAGGATCAGGTGATTCCGCCTTCTTAACCTGCTTGAAGGCATCGGCATAGGCGGTTGGAGTTTTTGGATCAATGGTAACCAGGTAGGTATAAAGAACGTCGTGTGAAGTGAATTCCCGTCCGTCCTGCCACTTAACATCGTGACGCAGGTGGAAGGTTATGGTGAGGCCATCCTTGGATATATCCCAGCTTTCCGCCAGCTCACCTTCGAGCTTCAACTCCTTGTCATACCTGACCAGACCGTTAAAGACAAGCCCCGCCACATCATGGGATGCGCTGTCGGATGCGAGAAGCGGAATCAGGGTCGAAGGCTCGCCTATGGAGCCGACAACCAGGGCATCACCGTAGGCCGTCCTGCCCGGGCCTGAGTGTCTGGTCACACCCCCCTTGTTGCTTCCGTCGCAGGCGAAGAGAAGGGCCGGTAAGAGCAGGAACGGCAGGGAGGCGACCCACTTTGCCCTCATTTGTCACCAATCTCCGCCTTGATCTTTTTGATTTTCTCCGCAACATCTTTTCTTTCCGGCTCCTGCTTCAAAATCTGCCGATAGAGATTGAGAGCCTTGCGCCAGTCACGCTTTGCGGTATAGGCATCGGCAAGATGCCCCATCACCGTCGGGTCGTCTTCAATCTGCTCCTGGGATTGTTCGAGATTCTTGATCGCCTCGTCATAGCGCTTCAACTTGAAGTATACCCAGCCAAGACTGTCGAGGATGAAAGCATCGCCCGGTTTCAGGGTGATCGCCCTGGTCAGATATTTCTCCGCCTCTTCCAGGTTGATCCCCATTTCGGCATATGTGTATCCGAGATAATTGAGGGCCTGGGCGTCATCGGGAGCAAGGGCAAGGGTTTTTTTCAGATGTTCGATTGACTCCTCTTTTTTGCCCATCTTGTCGTAAAGAATTCCCATGCGGAATTGTATGGAAGGATCAGCCGGGGAACGCTTCTCAATCTCCTTCAGGGCATTCAGGCCGTCGTCATAACGTTCCAATGCCTCATACAATCCGGAAAGATGCAGATAAGGATCGATACGGTCAGGTTGCGCGGCTATGGCTTCCCGGAGAATGGCGATCCCCTTTTCCGGTTCGCCCTTCTCCTTATATACGAATGCCAGGTTCCCCAGCGAGTCGTGATAGAGGGAAGAACTCTGGGGGATCTTTTTGAACTCCTCTATGGCATGGTCGTAATCTTTCATTTCCTCGTAGGTCGAAGCGAGATAGAAACGGACCTGATAAGCCTCCGGTTCCTGTTTCAGGATTTCGTTGAACTCCTTTATCGCTTCTTCGTAGCGCTCCAGCTCCATATAGAGCAAACCTATCTTCTTTCGGATATCAAGGCCGCCGTAACCGCTGTGAGAGATACTCTGCAGAAGGGTAAGCGCATCCTGGAAACGTTGCTGATATATGTACAACTGGACCAGGTGCTGAATTACGTTTATATTCAAGGGATTGACTTCCAGAAGCTTCTTGTACGCAGCTATGGCGTCGTCATAATTCCCCTGCGATTCCTGGGAAATGCCCAGGTCGATATAAGGCTGTTCGAAATCGGGTTTCATCTCTATGGCTTTTCTGTAATAATTGCCCGCTTCCCGAAAGAGCTTCATCTGGTCATAGGTCTTACCAAGGTAATAATAGCCGAGAGATGAATCCGGTATAACCTTGATAAGTCCCTTCAACGTATTTACCGCCTCCTCGTACTCAAAACTCCTGAGCTGGGAAACCGCCAGTTGGAGGTATATTTCTTCCTTGGAAGGATCTATTTCCAGCGCCTTTTTAAACTGGCCGATGGCCTCCTTGTCCTGCTTCATCCCGGCCAGGATATTGCCTGCAAGGACCCGGGCGTCCAGAAGCAGGGGGTCGAGCTTGATTGCCGTATCGCAAGCTGTCAGTGCCTCCTGGACCCTGTTCATTTTCATGTAGGTAGAGGCTTGTGCGGCGTAGATATACGCCGAATCAGGGTCCGCTTCGCCGGCTGCCAGCAAAAGGGTCATAGCCCCTTCAAGATCGCCTTCAATGATGCGCATCCGCGCGAGCGAGAACATGTACATAGCCCTCGATTCGGCTATATCGATCACCGGCAGCGCGGCAGGGGACAATTCGACGGGACGTTCGTGGAGACTGTTTGAGGCGCATGCCGAGACAAGCGACGTAAGCAACAACAGGAAGGGAAAAATCTTTTTGTTCATTACCGGATATCTCTCGAAAAAATGGATGTTGTGACGGTTACCTGCTCATCCGACAGATGCCCTATCCAGGGAACATGGCGAGCGTGGGGTCTGGGTTGTGAAATGACGGGCAATATATATATTACCCGTCTTTACGAAAAAACACCAGCCGATCAATAAAGAATTAATGGCATGCGCACATAAATCCCATACCGACGCCTGGTATTTTACTTTAACCTATTTTCTCTGGTTTTATATACAGATAATTAGGGAAGTTATTTCTGCCTGACCTCAGGTATTACCAACCGGGGTTCAATCAGAAAACTGCTTTGAAAAATTAACATAAATCGGTATCACCGTCAAATGATTATCTTCAATTCCCGGCTTGCGCGTAAAATGGAATCTGATAGAATTTTAAGGTTAAATCACCAGGTTAAGGATGGAAAATGGACGATCGGTCGCTCAAATCACTCCTGAAGCCGGAGGCTTACCCGGAACTGACCAATTCCGTGCGTCTCATGCAGACACATGTCTCATTCCTTTTTATCACCGAGAATTTTGTCTATAAAATCAAAAAACCGGTCGATTTCGGCTTCCTGAATTTTACCACCATCGACAGCCGCCGTTTCTACTGCAATGAAGAGGTCAGGTTGAACCGCCGCCTCTGCCCGGACACCTATCTGGGGGTGCTGGAGGTCCGGGAGGCACATTCAGGAGCGACTTTTTGCGGAGATGGGAAGATTATTGATTATGCAGTCAAAATGAAAAGACTCCCCGAAGAACGGATGCTCGACAGAATGCTGGCCGAAGGGAGGGTGACGGAGCAGGATATCCGGAAGATTGCCCGCGCAATCGCCCGCTTCCATCTGGCTGCCGAACGCGGCGGCGCCATGGACGAATACGGAAGCGTGGAAGGGATAAGTCGCAACTGGGAGGAAAATTTCAAGCAGGCGCAAAGATTCATTGATCTTTCTGTCTCAGAAAGGGACCTTGAATTAATAAGGAAGTTCACTAAAACATTTCTATCTGAAAATGAAGCGATTTTTTCCGAGCGCGTAGACCTCGGATTCATCCGCGACTGCGACGGAGATATCCACCTGGAAAACATCTGCCTGACCGACCCGGTCTGCATTTTCGACTGCATTGAGTTTAACGACCGTTTCCGCTATACCGATACCGCGGCGGATATCGCGTTTTTCCTGATGGACCTGGATTTCCACGGCAAAAGTCTCTTTTCCGCTCCTTTTCTCGATGAATACATGGCCGTGACAGGAGACAGCGGGCTCTTCCCAATCCTTGACTTCTATAAGATTTACCGCGCCTTTGTCAGGGGAAAGGTGGAAAGCCTGAAACTCACTGACCCGAATATTCCCGATGCGGAAAAATCCGATGCCGGAAACAAGGCCCGGAGATATTTCCGGCTCGCCAGGGGATATCTGCTCCGCCGGAAGACACCAGAGGCCCTTGTCATAACCTGCGGCCTTATGGGTAGCGGCAAGAGCGCCACAGCCTCGGCCCTGGCCTTTGAACTGGGTATGGAGATCGTATCCAGCGATGCGCTGAGAAAAGAGATATCAAAAACTCCGCCGGACAGGCGCTGCCACGATGAATACGGCGCCGGGATATACACCCCGGCGTTTGACAAAGCCACCTACGAGGCTCTTTTGTCGAGAAGCGAGATATCTCTTCGGGCGGGACGTGGCATAATCGTGGACGCCACTTTCCGAAGGAAGGGAGACCGACTCCGCTTTGCCGAGATGGCGGCGAAAACCGAAGTCCAATTTTATATTATTCACACCGTCTGCCCTGATAGTGTAGCCAAAGAACGGCTTGACGAGCGGAAACTCAATCCCGGGGGTCTTTCGGACGGGAGATGGGAGTTGTTTCCCTGCCAGAAGGAAGATTTCGAGGCGCCCGGGAGCGGGGAAGGCACTTTGATTTTTCTTGATACATCCAGGCCGATGAATGATAACATTGATATCATACTCAAGGCCATGGGGGCTTTCAATGGGGCATAGAGTGCGTCTCCTGATATTGCATCATCTCCATTTAAGGGAGACCTGGGTTGTT
>JBGQDJ010000198.1:0-5691 GCA_041495805.1 Geobacteraceae bacterium | reverse complement strand
TCCATTTTTGTCAGCGGCATTGCTCCTGTTAAGGTTGGTGAAAAGTGCGGCTACATTGACAAGTCGGGCAAAATGGTGATTGAGCCCCGCTTCGAATGGGACCAGCGTTCAATCGACCAGTTCACACATTATTACACGCATTTCATTGCGGATTCTCCTAAGGAAAAATAACATGCAGATTTCTCCCGGCCTCGGCGTAGCAATCATGATGAACAACTATTTCCACGACGTTGCTACCGCCTTGCTGATAGCCAGCGCCTTTGCCCTCCATGCCGTAGTCAGGATCCAGAATTCCATGGATACTCCGGAGGCAACGCTCTTTTTCCTGAAAACATACTATTTGATGGTAAAGCTTTTCCGCTTTGCCCTCTGGTGGGTTATCCTTGGGGGTGTGCCGCGCACCATTTTCTACACCAGCTTTGAATGGGCCAATGCAGCGGACAAACTCCAGATTCCGGCTCTCATGGTCAAGCACGTCATGATAGTGACGGCTGTTGTCTGGGGAATTATCGCCTGGAGACGGCTGAAAAAGAAGGTAGCGCTGCTGCGCGCCTCGCTCCCCGGCGAGATGCAAAAGGAACTGATGAAGGATGAATCAAAAACCGTTGAGGGATGAGAAAAATCCGATGAGAGATGAGAGATGAGAGATGAGAGATGAATTTGTCGTCCCTCATCCCTCATCCCTCAACGGTTTGAATAAATGCTGACACGTATCCTCAAAAACTCCTTCCTCAAACGCCCCAAGGCGGTTTTCCTGGTTTTTATCTCTATTACCATGGGGGCTGCAGTCGCTACAGCTTTCCTCGGAATAGCAGGCGAGATTTCCCACAAAATGGCCCTGGAATTACGCAGCTACGGGGCCAATATCCTGCTGGAACCGTCTGCTGTTGAAGGGGGCGGTTTTTTGCGTGAAGAGGATCTGCCGAAAATCAAGACGGTATTCTGGAAGTACAACATAACCGGCTTTACCCCCTACCTGTTTGGAGTCGTGGAATTTTCCTCCGGCGGGAAGCGGGAACGGGGGGTAGTCGCCGGGACCTGGTTCAACAAACAACTCGATGTGGAAGGGGAGGACCAGACCAACCAGGGAATAAAGGTGATCGCACCGTGGTGGGAGGTCCAGGGGGAATGGCCCATGACCGCGGACGATGCGATTGTCGGCGCAGCCCTGGCCAGACGGCTCAGGTTGGCAGTGGGGAAAGATGTGGAGGCGTCGGTGCGGGGTGTGACCCAATGTTTCCGTGTTGCCGGAATCGTCACCACCGGCGGTTATGAGGAGGAGCAGCTCTTCGCTCCCCTGGTGACGGTTCAGGCGCTCTTACAAAAGCCGGGAAAGGTTTCCCGTGTCCTGGTGAGCGCACTCACTGTGCCGATGGACGATTTCGGCAGAAAAGATCCCTCTCTCATGACCAAGGATGAATTTGAAAAGTGGTACTGCACCGCCTACGTGACGTCGGTTGCCAAGAACGTGGAGGAGGTGATGGCCGGCAGCCGCGCCAAACCCATCTGGCAGATAGCCAGCGCCGAAGGCGCCCTCCTGACGAAACTGAACAGCGTCATGCTTCTACTGACCGTGCTGGCCTTAGGCGCATCGGCTACCTCGGTCTCGACCAGCCTGATGGCATCCATGGCGGAGCGAAGCCCTGAAATCGCCCTTATGAAAGCGATTGGCGCCGACCGTTTCCAGATTAGCTCCATTTTCGTGGGTGAAATCCTGATCATCTCCATGGGCGGGGGCGTAATTGGTTACCTGCTCGGAGACCAGCTTGCGGAGATCATCAGCCGCACGGTCTTCAATTCCACCATAGCATCCCCCCTCTGGCTGTTCCCGACCGCAATCATATCGGCCCTGGCCGTCGCAATGGCCGGTAGCGTGGCGCCCCTGCGCCGGGCGCTTCTGATCGAGCCGGTAACGGTCCTGAAAGGATGAGAAAAACATGATGAGGGCTGAGAGATGAGAGTCGGTTTCTACATATGAACAGGCGTCGCTGGCTTTTACATCTGGTGCTGCGGGCACTTTCTCATCGAAAAGGGCGTACGGCGTTGCTGTTGGCTGTCCTGGCCATGGCTTCCAGCCTGGCCACGGCCCTTGGAATCGTCTCGTTTTCCATGGGGAAGCGGGTGGCGGAGGAGGTGCGGAAATACGGCGCTAACCTGGTCATTATCCCCGAGAGTGCCAGGCTGGACGTGGGGAGCGGCGGACTCAATTTCGGCGCCATCAGTGAGCCGGTTTACCTGAACGAGCAGCAGGTGAAGGACGCCCTGGCGCGCAGTGCTCTTAAGGCGGAACGGTCGTTTCATCTCCGTAGCGCCCTGCATTTGAAGAATGCCGATATCATGGTGGAGGGGGTTGACTTTTCGGAGATCCGCCGGCTTTTCCCCTGGTGGCAGGTGCGGGGGGGGTGGCCGCATGCCGGGGAGACTTTAGTGGGAAATGATCTTGCGACCCGGTTTGGCCTGAATGTGGGAGATACCATTGAACTTGTCGGGCCGGCGCAGCCGGTACGATTGCGGGTCTCCGGTGTCGTTTCTTCAGGGGGCGAGGAAGACAATCTCCTTTTTCTGGCTCTGCCGGAACTCCAGAGAGCGCTCGGCCTCGATGGCCGGCTCACCATGGTACGGCTCCTGGTCACCGCCGAAGGGACCACTCTCAAGGAAAAAGCGGCCGCGCTCCAGCCTTTCCTCCCCAACGCAAAGGTCTCGGAAGTTCGCCAGATCGCCCGCACCAGCCAAGGGCTTCTCGCCAAGGTCAAACTGCTGATGGCCATGGTGACGGCGGTGGTGCTGATCTCCGCCGGAAGCAGTGTGGCCGGCACCATGAGCACCACTGTACTGGAGAGAAGCAAGGAAATAGGACTCATGAAGGCCATGGGGGGGACCCGATGGGAAGTGCTCCGGATTTTCTCTGCTGAGGCGGCGCTCATGGGGATTTTCGGTGGTGTTGCCGGATATCTGTTGGGAAGTGCTATCGCCCAGTTCATAACAAAAACGGTCTTTGCCGCTTCAGCAGAAATTATACCCTGGTTCGCATGTGTCTCCTTGGGAGTGAGTCTGTTTCTTGCCTTGCTTGGGAGTGTCGGCCCTATGATATCGGTATTCAGGCTCGATCCGGTCAGAAGCCTGAGGGGGGAATGAAACCGCGGCTTTTGCGCAATCTCTGCGTTGATCTTCGGGATTCCTTGTGCGACGTACCTACCGGTACGCCTCCGCGTCATCCCTCGATCGCCTTGACCTTGCACAAAATCCACGGTTTCATACTTGATGCAAATGGAGAAGGTTGAAATGTCATCCTCGATTATAGAAACAGAAGGGCTTACCCGGAGCTACGGCGACATATGCGCCTTGAAACCCATCGATTTGCGGATTCCGGAGGGGGAATGGCTGTCGGTGATGGGACATTCAGGTTCCGGCAAGAGTACCCTGCTGAACCTGGTGGGTGGGCTCGACCGGCCGAGCCACGGTTCTCTCAGGGTCGGAGGCGAAGACCTGCTTGCTCTCAGCGAGGACGGCCTGGCCAGATTCCGCAGGGAATTTGTCGGGATAATATTCCAACAGCACCACCTGGTGCCTTACCTTACGGCTCTGGAGAATGTGATGCTGGCCCAGTACTTTCATAGTGTTCCCGATGAGGCTGAAGCCAGGTCGGCCCTGGAACGGGTGGGTCTGGGTCACCGACTGAAAAACCGCCCCGGTGAACTTTCAGGCGGGGAACAGCAGAGGGTCTGCATCGCAAGGGCGATCATCAACAGCCCAAAGCTCCTGCTGGGGGACGAGCCGACTGGAAATCTGGATCACAAGAGCACGGTCATGGTGATGGAACTACTCAAGGAGTTGCGGGGCGAGGAAAAGTTCACCATAATCATGGTGACGCATAACCAGGAAGTGGCGGTCTGGGGGGACCGGACCATATACCTCGATGACGGGGTAATGGTGCGTGAAGAGCGAATGAGGTCCTGATGCCTGTTCCGATTCCCATTCTCCAGCTTTTCGCCTGGACAGTCATACTCCTGGTCGTCATGAGAGGGATCTCCGACTCCCGTCGGTATGTGACGATCGGAGCAGGCATCGGGTTTGCGCTCGGGGTTGCCGGAGTCCTGGTCATCTCCCGGTTGTTACCTGGAGATCTTCACTTGAGGATTATCAGGACTGCACTGGGGGTGAGCTTTTTCTTTCTCTGGGCCGTTGCCGTTGCCGCCATCTACCGGAGCAACGTCCGGGATATTCCACTGTTCCGGGGGAAACGGTTGACCGATTCGCCCCTTCCTGCTTTTGCCTGCACAATTATGACCGGCATGATCGCCGGCTCGATCATCGCTTGCAGGCTGCCCGGTTTTGACGGCGCCGCAGTTCAGATCCTTGCTTTTGCGGCCCTCGCCCTGACCGGCGCGCTCCTTGCCTTTGCAGCCCTTGCCGGCGAAAAAGCGCTGCCGCCATCGATCACGGTAACGCCGTCCGCACTCCTTTTGACCGTGGTGGCGCTCCTCCTCTTCTGTTCCTCCTCTATCCTCCGACTTGACCTTTTTTCGCCTCTCAGCATGAAAGTTATGAAGGGTATCCACGATTTTGTCCATCAGTTCATGGAGTCGGTCCTGATACCGGACCACATCTTCATCCGCCCGGAAATATGGGGCTATATCGGCATCCTGTTCGGCAAGGAGGTCGGTTTCTGGGGTGGGATGGTTATCTGGTTTACACCTGCGATTCTCATCGCCCTGGCCATTCACTTCGAGCCGTTGCCGTCGGTGGCCCATATCCGCCAGGGCGCGCAGAGGCGAAGAGTGCTGGCCGACGCCATCATGATGCAGCGCTGCCGGCTTGTTTTTCCAGCGGTAGCCGTTGTCGCCCTTTCTGCCGCGGCCTACCAGAGTAGTTTCCCGAGTGTTGAATACTGGGACCCGAAACCACTGGCGGTAACCGCAACACCGGCCGGGGAGATCTTAATCCCGAAAAAGGGAGAGGTTGACCTGGAGGACGGCAAGCTGCACAAATACCTGTACAAGCAGGGAGGGAAGGAAGTGCGGTTTTTCGTGCTGATGACTCCCGACGGGAAGCTGACGGTCGACCTTGATGCCTGTGCCATCTGCAAGCCTGACGGATATGGTCAGACCGAAGGGACGGTCATCTGCTACTACTGCAAGACTCTCATTCCCTTGGATACGGTGGGGAAACCCGGCGGATGCAATCCGGTGCCGGTCCCGTTCACGGAGCGGGAGGATGGGGTGCATATCGAAGCCATAACTCTCTACAACAGCTGGACCCGGACAGTCCAGGCAACTGCCCGGATAAAGGAGAACGGCAAGTGAAACGCCTGTTCCGCGCCATCTGGACAATAGTGTCGTCCCGGGTCTTGATTCCTGTTGTCATGGGTTTCTTTCTGGTTGTCTACATCGGGATCGCCTTCTTCTCCGATGAGACCTTGATACTTCTGATGGCCCTGACCCGGCGGAGTTTTCTTCTGGGAACCGTGCTTGCACTCCTTCCGCTGAACTGCGCGAGCCGCATCTTTGTAGAGGCGGACAGATTCCGGAAAAGGCGCCGGGCATTGTCCGACGCCGTGTCCGGCCTTCAGCCGTCACTGTACGATGAGACTGTAGACTTGATGACTTGCTCTGAATTTGACGACCTGGAGGGTCGCCTTGGGACGGCGGGCTACAGGACCAAAAGAAGCGGCAACCTGCTTGCCGCCTGGCG
>JBGQDJ010000197.1:0-5701 GCA_041495805.1 Geobacteraceae bacterium | reverse complement strand
GAATATGTAAACGATATCCCAATGTTCTTGTAAGCCTAACCATAGAATCAATAGTGAAATTAGCATTGCCGCGAAAAACTTTTGTAATATATGCTTGGCTTGTACCGAGTGCACGCGCAAGGTCAGCTTTAGTATGGCCCCCCCTTTCCATCGCAGCATATAATTCGCTAGTAAACTCAAGAATAGCAGTTTCAGCCCAAAAGCTATCCTTTGCTCTCGCTTCCTTAAATAGTGTAGTAAACGATTTAACCCCCATTTGATTCCTCTCGTATAATCATTATATTCTTATTTGCTTTATCTATAAAATACTTTTGCTTAGCTCTCTTAGCCGTGTTTGCTTCTATAGGTGGTGTTTTTTGCGTTTGTTTTAAAAAGCAATTACAGCAAATAACTAATTTATCTGCATCTGTGAAAAATAGTACGCGATAATTGCCCTTAACAAATTCATAAATTTTTTCATTATCATCAACTAAATGACAAATCGTTTTAGGAAGGGAAAAGGGACCACGTTCATTTACAACGTTAAAAATGGCAGCAAAACTGATTCCCTTTTTGTCCGTCCCAATCCCTAAAAGGTAGTTTTCAACTTCGCATACCATACGGTCAGTGCAAATACCGTAAATATTCCAAGGACCCCTTATGTCTTCAGGAAGCAGTTTCTTGAGATACATTATTAACCTTTAGGTTAAGTTGTCAAGTACTTTTTCTGAGATTATGGTAATTTTTATAACTTATTCATAAGTAGCTGTCAATACAAATACTATGCCAATGTGAGCGATCAAGCATGAAGTCAAAGTCAAAACTGTCCCACTTATTATGTAAACCCGAAAGCTGTTTTTAAATGACATGGTTAACTTTTGTTTTCTATCTTTGCGCGAAACAATTTTACAGACTTTCTTCCGGCAGTCCATTGACAACGCGGGGAATTCCATTCTTGATCAGTTCTTCTCCGAAATTTATGAGCAGACCGAGCCGCTTCCCCGAAAGTCTCAGGTATGTGGCCAGTTGCTTCTTGTGGACCGGCGCAATCCTCTCCAGTGATTTGAGTTCAACTATCACTAAATCGTCTACAATGATATCCGCCCTGAATCCCGTATCCAGACGGACAGACTCATATACAATCGAGACAGGAACCTGAGAAGAAACAGCATATCCCCTCTGTTGTAATTCGTATAGTATTACAGCCTCGTATGACGATTCAAGCAGGCCGGGGCCTAAAGTTCGATGAATTTTGTAGGCTGCATCGACAATTGCCATCGCTATTTAGTTTTCTCTATGCATGGATTTTCCTTTCCGTCCTTTGCGCCTGCGCGAAAACCCGGTTTTGATTTAAAATTTTCTCCGCCTCCGCGTCCCCGCGTGAGACCTGCAACAAAACAGGGGGAACTCGGCCGCATTACTTGCCGTGTTCCCCCTGTTGGCTCTGCATAGATTTTATGAGTCACATCTCTAGCGCTTCTCCATAAGCCTTACGCGCACTCGCTGTACCCGCAAACCCGGCAGACCGCGCAGCCACCTTCGTGCTCGACGGTGCCGCCGCATTCGGGGCAGGCGCCCCGTTCCGGGGCCCGCGCCTCAAGGCCGGTGTCGTATCCCTTGGCCATCATGTGCGCCTGGATCGCCTTGGCAACGCCGTCGGAGCAGGAGAGGACCTTGTTGTCGCCAAAGCCGGACGGGGCGTGGCAGGAGATGCCGAGGAGCTGCTTGACTACCTGGCGCGCCTGGACGCCGCTGCGCCAGGCAAGGGAGACCATGCGGCCTATCGCCTCGCACTGGGATGCGGCGCAGCCCCCTGCTTTCCCCATGGTGGTGAAGAGCTCGAAGAGGCCGCTCTTGTCCTCGTTTATGGTGATGTAGATGGGGCCGCAGCCGGTCTGCATCTGGTATGTCCACCCCTGGAGGGCCTTGGGGCGATCCCTTTTTACCGCCTTCTTCTCGTCCGGCTGGGGCGGCGCTCCCTTTTCCTCTTTCTTTCCGGTGGAGAGGACCTGCTCGTCGCGGGAGCCGTCGCGATAGATGGTCACACCCTTGCAGTTGAGCTTGAAGGCGAGGCGGTAGACATTTTCCACATCGTCGATGGTGGCTTCATTGGGGAAGTTGACGGTCTTGGAGACGGCGTTGTCCGTATAGCGCTGGAAGGCCGCCTGCATCTCGATGTGGACCTCGGGGGTGATGTCATGGGCGGTGACGAATATCTTGCGGACATCCTCGGGGATCTCCGCGATATCCTGGATGGTGCCGTGCTCGGCGATTCTCTGCATGAGCGCCTCGGAGTAGAAGCCGCGCTTCTTGGCGATCTCCTCGAACATCGGGTTGACCTCCACCAGGATATTCTTGTCCATGACCTGGCGTATGAAGGAGACTGCGAAGAGGGGCTCGACCCCCGATGAGGAACCGGCGATGATGGAGATGGTGCCGGTGGGGGCTATTGTGGTGACCGTGGCGTTGCGGATCGGTCCCAGCCCCGGCCGGTCGTAAATCGATCCCTTGAAGTTGGGAAAGGTGCCGCGCTTCCTGGCGAGTTCGCGGGATGCCGCATGCCCCTCGTCATTGATGAAGTGCATCACCTTTTCGCCGAGGGAGATCGCCTCGGGCGCGTTGTAGGGGATGTTGAGGAGGATCAGCATATCGGCCCAACCCATGACGCCGAGGCCGATCTTGCGGTTGGCCCGGGTCATATCCTTGATCTGGGGGAGGGGGTAGTTGTTCGCTTCGATGACGTTGTCCAGGAAATGGACCGCGAGTTTGACCACCTCTCCCATCCGTGCCCAGTCCACATCGCCGTTCTTGACCATCTTCCCCAGGTTTATGGAGCCGAGGTTGCACGATTCATAGGGGAGAAGCGGCTGCTCGCCGCACGGGTTGGTCGATTCGATCTCGCCTATGTGGGGGGTCGGGTTGTCCTTGTTGAGGCGGTCGAGGAAGATGATCCCCGGTTCGCCGTTCTGCCACGCCTGCTTGACTATGCGGGAAAAGACCTTGCGGGCGTTCAGCGCGCCTGCGGGTTTGCCGTCGCGGGGGTTGACGAGGGTGTACTCCGCGTCCTTTTCCACTGCCTCCATGAAGGCCTCGGTGAGCCCGACGGAGATATTGAAGTTATTGAGGTGCTTCTGGTCGTCCTTGCACATGATGAAGTCCATGATGTCCGGATGATCGACCCTGAGTATCCCCATGTTGGCGCCGCGCCGGGTGCCTCCCTGCTTGATCGTCTCGGTGGCGATGTCGAATACGCGCATGAATGAGAGGGGGCCGCTGGAGATGCCGGTGGTGGACATGACCACGTCGTTGGCAGGCCGCAGGCGCGAGAAGGAGAAGCCGGTGCCGCCTCCCGACTTGTGGATGAGGGCGGTGAACTTGACCGCATCGAATATCTCCTCCATGGAGTCGCCGACGGGAAGGACGAAGCAGGCCGAGAGCTGTCCCAGTTCGCGTCCGGCGTTCATAAGGGTAGGAGAGTTGGGGAGAAACTCGAACCCTGCCATGATCTCGTAGAATTTGCCGGCAAGGGGGGTGGTGTCCACCTTCTTGTCGTAATTTTTGTCAGCCGCGGCAATGGTTGTTGCGACGCGGCGGAGCATGTCCACTGGGGTCTCAAGGGTTTTCCCGTTCTTGTCCCTTTTCAGGTAGCGTTTCTCAAGGACAGTCAGGGCGTTTTTGGATAAACCGGGGATTGAAAGATGATCTTGTGACTTTTTCATGGCGACTGCTCCTAGATAACATTATAATATCATTACAACTGCCTATATACCACATTTTGTGGCGCAAGGTGAAATTAACCACAACATATATAGCCTGTCAAGGTTTTTAAAATTAAAATCAATTTATTATTAACCCATGCTTCATGGATTGACATTGATGACAAAATCGATTGGAACGATTTTGGTTTTTCATTGCAGGGATTGAAAATGGGATGATTTACAAACGGCAATAAGTATGATAGCTTTTAGCAATCATGCGGAAAATTGTCGCCAACAGGGTTTATCCCGCACTCCTTTTCCTACTTCTGCTTCCACTGTTATTGTCAGGTTGCCTGCAGGGTTTTTTCCATGGAGTAAAAAATATCTTTGGTTCCGACTCCGATACGCGAGCGGTTGCGATTGACAAAGCAAAGACGGATGAGAAGGATATCCAGGTTGTAAAGCCCGCTATGGAAACAAAAGCGCCGGAACCCACCCTGTCATATGAAGATAAAATCCTTTCGCAGATAATTAACCTTCAGAATCCCGAAAGCCTCTTGCCGCTTACGTCTCCGGAGCAGTCCCGCTCCAGGCAGCGCTCGGGGCCCGCAGCGGGCGATGAGGCGCAACCGGCCAGAAGCGAGGTCGGCCCGGGTACCCCTGACATTTCTTACCACGATACTTTGCTTACCGAAGATACGACCTGGCAAGGGCTGGTTCTGATAGATGGGGGCGTGACCATTGCCCCGCAGACGACACTGACCGTTAGTAAAGGCACAATTGTCAGGTTTCGAAGGAGCGCCGGATCAAATACGAATGCCGCGCTGCTGGTCCAGGGGCGTATCGTGGTGAACGGCACCGTTGACAGGCCGGTACTCTTTACTTCGATATACCGGGATGTGTCAAACGGCGTCTGGCAGGGAATTGTGCTCACTGGGAGCGGGAAAAAGAACCTGATCGAGCATTGCCGCGTGGAAGGCGCGGATACCGGGGTTGACGCGTCATACTCCACGGTAACCCTGAAAAACGCCTTTTTCTCCAGATGCCGCACCGGCGCCAGGCTCCAGGATACTCTGGCGGTCATGACCGGGGTCGGGGTCGGGGAGTGCGGAGCAGGCCTGATTCTCTATGACTGTGAAGCCGATATCCGCTCCGCGAATATCTTCGGCAACCAGGTGGGGTTATTCGCCGCAAGGAGTTCTCTATCTCTTGCGGAGTCCGGGTTTACCGGCAACAACCTGCTGGCGATATCGGCAGACACATGCAGGATAAGTATTGCCGGCAACAGCTTCACCGCAAACGGTAGCGCCCTCAGCCTGATCGGTTGCGAAGGGTCTGTTACCTCCAACCGGATCTCAAAGAACGCCGTATATGGCATGGTGCTCATGAGGTCCAGGGTAAAGGTCAACGGTAACGAAATAGAGGGTAACGGCAAGGTCGGCCTGCGGACCGAGGACGGCAAGGGTGTCGCCTGGGGAAACGCGCTTTTCGCGAATGGAGATTACGACCTGTACAACAACGGGATCGAAGAGTTCCGGGCGATCGGAAACTGGTGGGGGGCGACACCAACCGCCGACATCGCCGCCAGGATATATGACCGGAACTGGGATGAAAGCCGCGGCAAGGTATTGTACTCCCCGGTATTGCAGAAAAGACCCGAGCAGACTGCGCCGTGATTCTCGTCCTTTCAGTCCATTCATACCCCCTTTCTTTGTCCACAAAGGACACGAAGAAACACGAAGAAAAGAAAAAAGATTTACTTCGTGCCCCTTCGTGAAATTCGTGGATAAATGGGTTTGGTTTGTATAAGATTTTGTTTTCCTCGTTGTTTCCGGTTTTGCCGGCTTGGGAAGAAGGCAGTAATTGACCATGTCCATTTATCTCGATAACGCCGCAACCACATTTCCAAAGCCGGAACAGGTCTACCAGGCGGTTGACAATGCCCTGCGCAATATCGGGGTCGGGCCGGGGAGGGGGAGCCACCGTCAAGGGCTTGCCGCAAACCGCCTGGTTTTCGAGGCGAG
>JBGQDJ010000196.1:0-5718 GCA_041495805.1 Geobacteraceae bacterium | reverse complement strand
GTCATCAATTTCTCCATTGGACGGATGTGGCTTTTCCGCCAGAGCTGCGTAAGTCTTCGGGATTCCTTGTGACTCGGCCTCCGGCCTCGCCCTTCGGGCAGCCTGAAGCTGTCAACTTTCGCTTCGCGAAAGTTTGCGGCGGCTTTGAAATGAGCGCCTCCGCGCAATCCCTCGACAGCCTTGCCCTGACGAAAAATCCGCATCCGGTTGGTTTAAACGTTCCAAGACTTATCGACGGTGTAACCCACATTCTTTATGTTCGGGGTTCTCCCACCACCATCTCCCCGCCCTCGGGTGTTCCCCAGGGGTAACCGGCCTTGTGCAGGGGGCGCAGCCGATGGAGGGGTAGCCCTGTTGATGGAGCCGGTTTGTGGGGATCTGGTTTTCCTTGGCATATTCCCAGACCCGGTTCTCACTCCACTCCAGAAGAGGATTGATCTTGACAATGCCGCCGTTTAACGCGTCGATCTCCAGGGGTGCAATGTCTGTGCGCGTCACGCTCTGTTCGCGGCGCAGGCCGGTAATCCAGCCCCCCAGACCTTTGAGCGCACGGCCGAGAGGCTCCACCTTGCGGATATGGCAGCATTCGTGGCGATTTTCAAGCGACTCCCTGAAAGAGAATGTTCCCTTCTCCTTCAGTAGATTCTCCACTGCTTCATGTTGTGGGAAAAACCATTCTATCTTCAGCCGATAACGCTCGACAATGGCGTCCGCCACCTCATAGGTCTCTTCGTTCAACCGCCCGGTATCCAATGCGAAGATTCCAATGGGAAGCTTCATTTCCATGGCCATATTTATGATCACCACGTCCTCCACTGAGAAGGAGCAGGCAAGCTTTACAGGACCGTCCGCCGTATCGACGCCGATGCGCAGGATCTCTTCGGGCGTGGCGTTTGACGGTATTTCCGGAAAGTTATCCATTTGTTATTCCCATGGGAGCGATTTGATTTCGCCTTGACGACCCTTCCGGCCGGCCGGTATGAAGTTATATTTTCAGTCCCAGATGCGGCCAGACAAACACCACTGAGAAAAGGAAGAGCAGCCATGAAATTGCCATGATGACACTACCCGCAACGATTATATCACGGCTCTTGAGAAAGCCGGAAGCATAGGCGATGGCCGTCGCCGGAGTCCCCATGGGGAGGCAGTATGCCAGCCCCGCGGGAAGAGCGATGGAAAGGGTTATCACCTTGGGGTCCATGCCGATGCTTTTTGCCAGTCCCATTCCTACGGGCATCAGAATCGCCACCACCGCGGCGTGACTGATGCACTCAGTCAGGAGAATCGAAACCAGTGATATTACTGTAATTGCAATTAAAGGCGACTGGGCGAAAAGCCCCATTCCCTTGCCGACGATCCAGACAGCGGCGCCGGTTTTTTCCAGGGCGCCGGCCAGGGCAATTGACCCGCCATACATGAGTATAATCCCCCAGTTGACATACTCCTCGATCTTTTTCCAGGAGACGACCCGGAAGGTGAAGAGTGCCGCTGTCCCAAGCATTGCTATGGCGGCCAGCCCCGTTTTTTCGCCGAAGTATATCCAGCCGCAGATGGTGAAGACCATCACCACTGCCGTCAGTATTTCATCATAACTGAGCTTGCCGCTCTCCAGACGCTTCCTGTTGAGGAATTTCACCCCTTCTTCCACGTTCTGCAGGTCGGGCGGGAAAAAGCGCAGCAAGAGGAAAAATCCGATTGCCAGGAGCGGCAGAACGATCATGCAGGCGGCAGCGGTCCATTCCAGAAAGCCGAAGGTGAGCCCGGTGTTCTCCCGAAGCATCCCCGCAGCTAGAGGAGCCCTTGCCCCGCCGAGAAAAGTGGCGATCCCGCCGATTATGCACCCCCAGGCGATGGACATGAAGAGGAGCCTGCCAAAGCTGCTGGTCCCCTTTTCCAGCCTGAGCGCATTTGCTATTTCCGCAACCACCGGAAACATCATGGCGGCGACTGCATGCTCGCTCATGACAAAGGAAAGAAACGCCGACAAGAGGAAAACCGTTGCCGCAAGCCGCGTCGGGGTCTTGCCGAAGCGGGCGAGCATTGAACGGGCCAACCTGGCGGAAAGTCCGGTCCCCGTCATGGCGGCTGCAAGAATGAAGGCTCCGAGGATGAAGAAGACCGCTTCGTTGCCGAACGAGGCATAGGTCTTCTTGGCCTCCATGATTCCCAGGAGCGGCAGCATCACCATGGAAAGGAGGGCGGTGACCGCTATGGGGAGGAGCCCCGTTACCCAGAGGAAAATAGTTGCGCTGAACAGAAGAACTGAATGATAACCGGCGGCCGAAAGACCTGTCGGCGGCGCCAGCCGGTACAGAAGGAGGAATATTATCAGGAATACGGCAATTACCTGGTAGCGGGCCGTACGGTCGATGACGATCAGCCACATGGGGCGATTATCGATCTTCAGCGGCTTGTCAAAGAACTCATTTTCCATCACAGGCCCGCCGATTCGAACGATTCTTCAACCTGCCGCACTCGGAGGCTTCTCCGCAGGTCGGATGAAGCCAGGAGGCGCCGGTCTTGAACCTTGTCGATAAAGCCCCGAAGGAGACCCTTGGGCCTGGCGTCAACTATGGGTATTGTCATATTGATAAGCGGCTGGAGCGGCTTTATCGAAACCTTGTATTTTTTCCATCCGGCCGCCAGATGGGCGAAAATTGCGGCAATTTCCTCCACCGGATAATGGCCCGCCCTGGGCGAAATCTCCACGAACGGCAGGATGCCTTCTTCCAGCAGGAAATCAATGCCGCCCGTAACGGAGCAGGACGGCTCTTCGCCGGCACGAAGGGTCGTGACTACCGACCACTTCGAAAACAGGTCCCGGGCGAACCTCAGGGATTGCAGAATAGCTTCCTTCTCGATTCCGCTTTCCTTAGCAAGCCCCATGTCGAAAACCTTGAGCGGAATCTCAAGGAAATCAACACCTGCGGCATAGGCGCGTTCAATTACATACGTCGGAGGAGGATAATCGAGCCGACCGAACAGGTGAGAGCTGAAATTCCTCTTGATCTGCCGGGCCAGTAGCTCACCCTGATGAAAATGGCTGGGATCTCCGAAGGTAAGCACGAAGAGTTCGGCAGGCGACTGGCAATGGCTGTCAAATAGGGTTTCGAGGGTTTCCCTGACCGGCAGTCCACCGCCGACAAAGAATATATTTCCCTCGCGGCGGAGTTCGCCTGCATCACCCCTTTTCCCAGGTTCTGTCAGCAAGAGATTCAGCTTTTGCCGGTCGACGATCATCTAAGCCTCTCCCTTCATTAGGGTCGAGTCGGTGCAAAATCAGGATATGCGAAAAGCTCACAACCAGTGGTGCTATTGGTTCACTCCGGCTTATTCACCGACCTTTTCCAGTGTAAGGATATAATGCCCTTCGCTCTCCTTCAGCCCGAGCAGCCTGTGCCCTTCGGCCTTGAGGCTCCGCGGCACATTCTTGACCGGTTCACCGTCGTCCAGGAGAATTTCCAGCACTTCCCCCTCCTTGGCATCCTCCAGAGCAAGCTTGGCCTTCACAAAATTGGTCGGGCAGCAGATGCCGCGCAGGTCGATGGTTTTTTGCATATAGATTTACCTTAATCTTATCACTGTACTATTTTTCTGCTATTGCCATTGACGCGCGGCAGGTAAAGGTATTCGTTCGCTTCGCTCACAGGCAAAGGTAAAGAAAATCTTTCTTCCTTTACCTTTGCCGGTTATCCACTACCTGTGGTGGATGCGTTTCCCCCACCACGTGATCCGGGAATTTCCGTCGCAGGTGGCCGAGCAGTGAATAGGTCCCTTCCTTTATAATAACCTCGCCAAGCCTGATTCGTCCCAGCCCCTCGGCCTTTTCCTTATACCATGCCAGAACTTCTGTGATGAACTCCACGACCTTTTCTTCCGGAAGAAAAACCGCATGGAGCGTTCCTATCAGGGGGCGCCTACCCCACTTCCCGCCGATATGGACCATGTAGCCTTTTTTAACTGCTTTCCAGGCCTGTGTTGGGCACACCTTGACGCAATCTCCGCATTTGACGCACTTTTCCGGATAATAAAGGGGCTTCTCCTCATGGTCCATGGCTATGGCACCTTCAGCGCACGATTTAGCGCAGAGCCCACAGCTGATGCATTCATCGCGGTTCAGTTCCGGCTCTATCGCCCCAATGAAACCTACGTCATTGATGGCGGCCTTCGGGCAGTCGAAGGGGCATCCGGAAAAGGCGACCTTGAATTTGTGGTGGCCGGTAGGGAGAGCGAAAAGTTTCTCGTCCACTTCCAGGGCCGAAGCCTGGGTATCAATAAGTCCATTCGGGTTATATTCACATCCGCCGCAGGCAACCGGCACGCGCAGGCGAGCCCCGCAGGTGGCAACCTTCTGCCCCACCTCACCAAGTTCATCTACTATTCCATCGAAATCCCTGAAATTCACATGAATCAGTTCCATCGATTGACGTACGGAAAGATGAACAAATTCCACCTTGTATTTTTCAGCCACTTCGGCAATTTTTTTGAGGCGGCGGACCGGCAACCTTCCCCCCGGCAAACGGAGTCTGACCGTGAACAGGTCCTTGGCGCGCTCCTTGATGAAGCCACCTGCCTTGAGGTTTTTTATATCAATGATGCTCTTTCTGCTCTCTTCCGCCATTTACCCCCCCCTCTATTCAAGAAACGTGATTTTAATATTACAAACAACAATTATACTTGTCAAGTATAAAATTGTGTTTAAACAACACTTATATTGTAAAGAATAAAAGAATGTAGCCCCTTCTATTGCTGCATATTACAGTGTTATTTAATTTTGCGGTTTATTTCCAATATGTTAATATGTTACCAACGGCTTGGGTAATTATTATAAAAAAAGGAGGCGTTTAGGCCCCCTTCTCGGATGCTTGTTATGCATTCTGCTTAATTACGAATCACGCCGGATTGGTCATGGTTATGTAAGGAATGAGAGCGGTATGCATTTTTTTCAGCGCTCCTTCCTCGATCTGACGCACCCTTTCACGCGACAAGGAGAAATGGTCGGCGATTTCCTGCAATGTCAAAGGAGTATCCGCGGTCACGCGCTGTTCAATGACATACCTTTCCTTTTCATTCAGCCCGGTTAGCGCCTGGGTAATTTCTTTACGGAGCAATACATGTTCCTGGAGCTCACCAAGCAGTTCTTCCTGGTTTGGCCTGTCGTCGACAAGATTCTCCAGCAGGGTAAACCCTTCACCGTCAATGACCTCGGCATCCAGGGAGCAATCCCCACGCATCCTCTGCTCCATTTCCTCAACTTCGGTTTCCTTGACGTCAAGCGAGAGGGCCGTCGCTTCCAGGTCGTCGTCCCCGGTCAATCTCTTGATGGCATTTTTCGCCTGGTTCAGTTTAAAGAAGAGCTTTTTCTGGGCCTGGGTAGTGCCGATTTTGAGCAGGCTCCAGGTGGAAATGATGTAATTATGGATATAGGCGCGAATCCACCATACCGCATAGGAAATAAGACGGAACCCCTTAAAGGGATTGAATTTGCGAACCGCCATCATCAGCCCGACATTTCCTTCTTGAATCAGATCGAGCATTTTCATCCCGTAGGATCTGTATTCCGCAGCAATCTTCACCACAAATCGCAGATTCGAGGTGGTCAAATGATGCGCTGATTCCAGGTCTTTCTCTTCGTAGAATTTGACGGCGAACCGGTACTCCTCTTCGGCGGAGAGAACCGGGAACTTATGTATTTCTGCCAGATAATGTGTCAAATTG
>JBGQDJ010000195.1:0-5735 GCA_041495805.1 Geobacteraceae bacterium | reverse complement strand
GGCAGGCTTCCCTTCAGCTCTTGTATTGATACATTGAAATCATTCTGCGATTTGCTGGCCGAATCGGTAAAGCCGGACAAAGAACCAGATGGAGCAACCGCCAAGGCGTGTGCATTTGTATACACCCCGTAGAGCTTGGCAAGTTTCTCCTTGGAGTCGATAAACTTTTGAGGCGACTCATTTAATGTCTGCATAAATCTGTCGGTTGTAACTTTAATACTGTTTAAACGAGTTTCATCTTCCTCGCTGATGTGCGGTGCATATTTCTGCCCAGCGTCCATATTCGTCTTCCATTCGGCGGAAAGTTTTGCACATGTGCTAAGACTCAAATCCGTTCCCACTTTCATTGTGTAGAGTGCTCGCATATAATTTTTTGTATATTGTTGGTCCGCTTTCCTTAAATGAAAGAAGAAACCTATGCCTACCGCCAACAATGCGACAAGAGCAAGCACTCCGACTTTTACAAAGAGGGTTTTTAAGGGCCCATCGACGGATTTCCCCCCGCCAGAGTAGCCAGTGTAGTTGTAGGTCTGTGTCGCCGCCGGCTTGAGAGTGAAGCTGAATGAAAATAAATCCGGCTTTTCCACCTGCCTGCGGGGAGGTTTGGAAGCCTGTACGAGGTAATAATCAGGGTACATGACTCCGCACGCCGCACAGACAATTATGCGGTCAAGTTCTTTGCCGCATTTATCGCAATATGTTTTACCTTCCTTTTTCAGGGCTATCCTGGCGTAGGATTCCCTATTTATCCAAAAGCGGCTTTTGCATTCCGGACATGGGGTGAAGGTCCCGCTTTCCGGAATTTTGGAGAGGTCGACCTCTATTTGGGCATGGCATTTCGGACATGAGCAGGTCATATGTCATTCGCCTTTTCTTATGAGCATATCGCTTGGATCAAATAACAGTCTGTTCATACTTTCCCTCATCTATAAAGCATACCAACCAGGTGCGGATATTATGCCGCCAAGATATTGTTGTTAATCCCAGTTAAAGGTCTTTACCCAGTATTACTGTGCTACCGCTCCCCGCGCGAATTATGTCATCCATGCAGTTTGGATAGGTGCTGAGATCTTGGTCAGATGCCCCATCTGCGCCTTGGCTGAAAATATCAAAATCTTCATTCGTTGGTACGCCTATGAAGTCCTTATAGTTGGGAGTAATATTGTATTGATAAGAATGTCCCCAAGGGTCTTTTAGGCTGCCTTCGGGCCCGACTTCGCTCAATGGATTGGGGAGTCTGTTTTTGTCTATCATGAAAGCACTCACGGCCTTATCAATCACGCGAACTTCTGATTCGGCCCGGGCTATTTTGGCCGAATTTTTCAATTGGGAATATGAAGGGATGGCCAAGGTTGCTAGAACGCCGATGATGCCGATGACAACAATTAGTTCGACAAGAGTGAACCCACGGTTATTAAGTGTGGCTTCATGCTGTTCCGGAGCGGTCATGGTCATTACCTGGAAGATCCGTTTTTTGCTGAAACTCACATCTGCTTTCTCTTGGGTTTTCATGGGAGGCTATCCATTGGGAGCATTCTTCATATAATTTAAAAACTTATAGTATAATTCAGCGGGATTGTCATCAAAAAACGTGTCGGCTACATATTTTATTTGTTTATCGAACTAGCCACAACCATGCAAGCCACTCACAGGTCATATACAGTTAACAGGGCAAATGAAGATATTATATAAAGTTATCATTAATCATGCCAAGTTTCAATTCTTGTAATTTTAGTAAGTTATGAGTTGCTGGTGGAACC
This sequence comes from Geobacteraceae bacterium, assembly GCA_041495805.1. Taxonomy (GTDB): domain Bacteria; phylum Desulfobacterota; class Desulfuromonadia; order Geobacterales; family Geobacteraceae; genus JBGQDJ01. Next base: position 3,975 of record JBGQDJ010000195.1, on the reverse strand, counting down.
GGCTGACAAAATTTGTCGTTAAGTTCCCTTCTTATATGACAAAAAAGGTAAGAATCCTTTCAACCCCTTCTGAACATCTTCTCGATCTCGCCAAGGGTAATTCTTTGCAACACCGGTCTGCCGTGGGGGCAGTTGCTGGCAAAATCGACTGCGTCCATGCTGGCGAATAGGGCACGTATTTCAACAGTGTTGAGTGGATGCGCTCCCCGCACTACACTGTGACAGGCGATCCGCGCCAGGATCTCTTCCACTGCGTCGGCAAAGGAGCGACTCCTGCCTAGAGTAATAAGCTCCTCGAGGATGTCCCTGAATGTCCGCAGGAAATCCCCTCCTGCAAGCATTCCCGGAGCCCCCTTCAGCAGCCAGGTGGCGCCACCGAACGGCTCCAGGGCAAAGCCCAGCCGCGTGAAGTTGTCGAGGTGCTCTTTGAGGGCCGCGCTTTCCCTGAAGGAGAGTTCCATTGTTTCGGGAAACAGGAGCCCCTGTGTCTCTACCCCGCCTGAGTAAAACTGCATCTTGAGTAGTTCGAACGCCACCCGTTCATGGGCCGCGTGCTGGTCGATCAGCAGCAGATCGGCACCATCCTGGCAGAGGATATAGGCGGCATTGAACTGGCCGATCACCATTAGCGTTGAAAAGAAACCGGTCGGTTCATGAGTGGGGAGTTCTGTCTCCCGGATACCGAACTCCTCGTCGCTCGTCCCTGGTCTCTGGTCGCTGGTCACTCGTCCCTGGTCTCTGTCCCCTGTCCCCTCTTCCCTGTTCTCGGGCATAATTCTTTGCCGTTCCGAATCCGGGTGATAGCGTGCCAGGGCCTCCCGAACCTCGGCTACTCTCGATTCGCTGATTTCGGACATTTGAGGATGCGGCGTGGATGGGAGCTTGGCCTTTTCCCCGGTGCGCAACCACGGCGTGGCGCTCAATACTGACGTAACAGCCTCATGGATTATGTCGTGCACTTTTCCCTGCTCGCGGAAGCGGACCTCATGCTTGGTGGGGTGGACGTTCACATCCACCTCGCCGGGGGGGATTTCGATGAACAGGACCACAACCGGATAACGCCCCCGCTCCATGAAGTTACGATATCCCTGAAGGATGGCGTGCTGGACCACTTTATCTCGTATAAAGCGGCTGTTTATATAGGTATAAAAATGTGATGAATTTGACCTGCTCAAATCCGGACCGGCAATGAACCCACTGACACTTATGCCATCCGCAACAACTCTAACGGAAAAGAGAGCCGATGCCAGGGGGTTTCCCAAAAGGGTGACGACCCTGTTGCGAAGGTCTCCGTTGAGGGCGCGAAAAACGGTTCTGCCGTCGTTTATGTAGGTAAAGCGCACATCCGGCCTGGAAATGGCGAGCCTGGTCAGGAGGTCACCGACATGCCCCGCCTCGGTTTCATTGCTCTTCATGAATTTGAGGCGCGCCGGGGTGTTGAAAAAGAGGTTGCGTACGGATGCTACAGTCCCTTCGGCCATGCCGCATGCCTTGACTTCCCTGATCTTACCCCCTTCGGCATATATCTCCGTTCCCTCTATGCGCCCCCTTTCCCTGGATGCCAGGGTGAAGCGGGAAACGGAGGCGATGGACGGCAGCGCTTCGCCACGGAAGCCGAGTGTTGAGAGTGTGAACAGGTCGCTGTCCGCTGTTATCTTGCTGGTTGCGTGCCTTTCCAGGGACAGGAGCGCATCTTCCCGTGACATGCCGGTGCCGTCGTCAGTTACTTTAATGAGCCTTTTGCCGCCTGCCTCGATTTCTACAATCACTTCGCCACAGCCGGAATCAAGAGCATTCTCCACCAGTTCTTTCACAACCGAAGCCGGACGCTCTACAACCTCTCCGGCGGATATCTTGTTTGTCAGGCTTTCAGGGAGAATTCTGATGCGTGTGGACATGGGGGACCTCTGAATCCGGGATCTGCAGCTCAATTTGACCCATACTCCTTCCGCATGTGCGCCCGCCACTCCTGCAATATTCCGTCGAAGTCCAGACGGTAGTCGGCAAAAGCGCCGGCTATGGCGGTATCGCTCCCCATCCCAGTCCCCAGTTTGACAAGTATATCCCTGACCTTGTGCATGCCATAGGAGGAGATCATGAAGCTGACAAGGGAGTAGCTCTGCTGGTAGGCGAGGGCGACTTTCTTTGTTTCCAGTGATGACAGGGATTTCTCCAGCGTCTTGAAGGGGATGAACTCCCCTGTTTTTGCGGCCATCTCAAGTTCCGCGGCAGGAGGATTGAACTCCTTGCGCCCCTCGACCTCGGCAAGCCCTTCGTTGAGCCATGTCGGGCAGTTTCCTTTGGTCAGTTCACCCACCACAACATGGGTGTATTCATGGAACAACACCCCCCTGAGCATGGGGGTGATTTCATGCGCGCCGCCGATAGGGAGTCGCACTTTCCCGTCGTAAAGACCTCCCGACCATTCGGGGCCGGCTGTCACGCTCCGGTAATCCTTCCTGGTATAGAGGATTACCGGAATATGGGTGTCGGGATAGTAGGAGAAATCGTAGCCGACCCGGTTGTATGCGGCCTCCATGGTATCCAGCACGGCATCGGCGAGCTCCGACTGCGTCCCCTCGTCATATGAGATGACGAACATGGAGCTGTGGCCCTTTTCCATTCGGGACTCTACAGCCAATTCCCGACGCGCCTTCGTCGCCATATCGCTTATGGGTTTGTTTCCCGGTTCGATGATCAGCGCCCGGTCCCATGCCTCTATCGCTTTCTGGAGGTCGCCGGTGTCATAGTAGACCCGGCCAAGGTAAAGGAGAATGGGGAGGTTGTCACCGCCGTTCCGACGGGCCTGTTCCAGTTCAACGGCCGCGGCATCGTACTTTTTCCCAGCATAAAGGGCGATCCCTTTCAATATTCCGTATTCCTGATTATCGGGGCTCAGTTTGCGGGCATTCTCGAAATTTTCCGCTGCCTCGTCGAACTGCATCCGTTTCAACTGCCGTTTTCCCATGGCCCCATAGGCCGCGGTCAGCTTATTCCTGATCGATTCATTGTAGGGAAAGAGACTGAATGCCTTCTGGAGCTCATCAAGGGTCTTTTCCTGTTCCCCTTGTTGAGAAAGCTCAATAACAGGATCTTCGGCAATGGGGGGATCAGCGCAGTGAGCCAGGAATTCGGGAATGGCAAACATAAGAGAGAGAAGGAGGACGATCAACCGGCGCATCAGGCGACTCATCCTCGGTTTCCGTCGAGAGTTTTGCGGTTTCGTTCGGGACATGATGCAACTATAACATATATGGCGTGGGCGTGGCCGCTATTTTCTGCTTTTGCCCTGTTGTGATTAAAGATTTGGGTATTGTTGCCGAACAGTAATAACAGAGACCGTTTTCAGAATTGCCTGACAAATTGAGTGGAGATTTACCAATGCAGAAGATACCATTGACAATGGCCACACCCGATATGGTGCTCGGCAGAGATATTTTCCGGGATGACAACGCCTCCGGCCCTCCCATCTGCGGCAGAGGGATAAAATTAACATCCTCACTGATAGATCGGCTGAAGAGAATGGGGGTGCAGTCGATAACCGTTGAGGGAAACCCGATCCGGATGGCAGGCGACAGGAGTCCGGAGGAGATCTTGCAGGCGCTTGACGAACGATTCAGAAAGGTCGAAGGGGATCCTCTCACCGCCAGGCTCAAAAATGTTTACCGTCAATTCTATGAAAAAACTCCGGGGGAATAGAGTGGAAGAGAAACGCTCTGAAATAAGAAATATCATAATGAACACCAGAAGTTTGCCCACCCTGCCGGGAATTATAACCAAGCTCAATTCCCTTTCGGAAAATGACAAGGCTTCTGTCCAGGAAATGGCGAGGCTTGTATCTTCCGACCAGGTCCTTTCGGCGCGGATACTGAAACTGGCAAACTCGCCGTCTTACGGTTTTTATCGGGTCTCCAGCATTTCCAACGCCATGATACTCCTTGGCGTAAACGTGGTAAAAAGTCTGGCGCTCAGTTC
>JBGQDJ010000194.1:0-5754 GCA_041495805.1 Geobacteraceae bacterium | reverse complement strand
CGGAACCCCCCTGAAAGTTGTTGACCGGCAGGGACTGGTACTCCTTCTTGTTCATGAAGGTGATCAGACCGGCGCTCCCCTTCCTATGCATCTTCAGGGACTTCGGGTCAACCTCTTTGACAACCTTGTGGAGTGTGGCCCCCGCCCGCTTGACCCTCTCCCAGTCTGCCGCCCCGTAAGGGTTGTCGCCACGGGGATAGTCGGCAAGCACCACGATGGCGCTGATCCTCTTGTCCCGCATCACGCTCCCCAGGCCGGTCCGTCCGGCCTGCTTGGTTCGGAATATGCCATGCCCCTCGGGAGTCGGTTTTGTCACGTCGTAGTAGTGGCTGTTTATGCAGCCGAAAACCGTATGGTCGGCGCCGGTGCCGGTCGACATAAATGCGATATGTCGCTTGTCGCACCCCGCTGCCGTGAAGCGATCGGCAATAGCCCTCTCCAGGTCGAATACCTCTTCATATTCGGGCGAGGGCTCCACGAATACCTCATGCCTGAACCCGTCGATGACGACAATGGTCTCCTGACCGGCCTTGCCCGTTAACTTCAGGGCGTCGAACCCGGCATACTTGAGATAGGCGCCGAAGTAGCCTCCGAAGTTGGATACTCCGGGGATGCCGGTCAGGGGGGAGAGGGAGATCGCCATTGCCTTGGCCGTTCCCGGGAACTGGGGTATCCCGCCCAAAGGTCCATTGGCGAAAATCAGCGGATTTTCCGGGTCATGTGCCCTGGTTTGCGGAGTGATCGCCTGGTGAAGAAGGAAGAGCCCAAGGCTGCGGCCGCCGATAAAATAATCCCTGATTTCCGGATTCAGCTCTTTGGCGGCAATAACGCCGCTCCCCACATCTATTGTAAGTATCTTGTTTGCATATCCATGTTCAAGCTTTGCATTTGTGTATTTCATTTATCTTTTCCTTTTCGCTCCGACTTCAATGCCGGTGGCCTTTTGCTTTTCCCAGGCGTCGGAATATAACATATAGAGAACGACGGGGTCCAGTCCATATTTAACAGCCGCATGGCGGCGTCAGTTAAGGAATGCGGTTACTATGTGATGATAATTTTTCATCATGCTCAACAATCAAAAAATACTCGTCTTTCCCGGCGGATAATGCTACTTTTTGCTTGTGATCCGCAGGGAGTCGACTTTACAGAACGGCTCGCCATATGGAAAATAGGGAGGTGTCTCTAATTCCCCCAAAGTGGATTGTGCCCCAAAGAGGCAACGGAAATCAGCCGTGGGTGGCCGCAGCGCGGCAACCCACGGAAGGAGGTCGAATGCCACCGGAAGGATTTGTCTGCAAGCAGTGCGGTCATTGCTGTCTGGACCTCGGCGCGTACCAGACGTGTGCCTCGGAGGAAGATATCGCTTTATGGGAGGAGAACGGGCGGGACGACCTCCTCGATTGGGTCATAGAGATAGCGCCTGGAGTCTACGATATCTGGATGAATCCGGAGACTGGAGACTATGTCAGCCACTGCCCCTGGCTGCACAAGGAGCCGGGGCAGGAGAAGTATATCTGCCGGATTCAGGCGCTGAAACCTGAGATATGCAGGGATTATCCGGTATCGAGGGAGCATGCCGAGAAGACCGGATGTCCGGGGTTCGGGTAAGGTATGGGAGTTAAAACATCTTGACCATAACTTAACTGAGAGTTAAAATACATGTACACAATTGAATACCAGCCACAAGCAATCAAAGCCCTTCTGAAAATGCCGCGCACAACCGCTCGGCTAATTAAGGGGAAGATAGAGTCCCTGGCGGAGTCACCCCATGTTCACAACAACAACGTCAAGAAGCTGATAGGGGGAGAGGGCTACCGTCTCCGCGTTGGCGACTGGCGCGTGATTTACGAACTACAGGATGAGAGGCTGGTTGTAATCGTGGTGAAGATCAAACCCCGGGGAGAAGCGTACAAATGAAAGCGCAGCTGCTGAAAAAGGATGGCAAACCTGAATTCGCCGTACTGCCGATTGCGGAGTACCGCTGGCTTCTGCAACGCCTTGAGGAGTTGGAGGACATTAAGAATTTCCGGGATTACAAGAGGAGTCCGGCGGAATCATTTCCGGCGGAGGTGATCAACCGTCTGTTGGATGAGGAGAATCCCGTCAGGGTCTGGCGTGAGTACAGGGGGTGGACCCAAAGCCAACTGGCTGAAAGGACAGGAGTTACCTTTGCCCATATCAGCCAGATCGAGGGGGGCAAGCGGGAATGCTCCGTCAAACTGCTCAGGGCATTGGCCGCCGCACTCGTTGTTGATGTGGAGATGCTGCTAAGCGGGGATGAGAACGGATGACGAGGCGTATGGGGCTGCGCTAGCTGCCGGGGCAGGAGAAGTATCTCTGCCGGATTCAGGCGCTGAAACCGGAGATATGCAGGGATTATCCGGTATCGAGGGAGCATGCCGAGGAGACCGGATGTCCGGGGTTCGGGTAACTTCGAATTCTGGAATCATTGCCTTTTGTTAAGACGTTTGATACTATTCGCCCTGATTGCGTCTTCCAATCGATCTAACCGATAAATATATTTCCTGTTTTGATCAGTATCGGTGCCAATGCTCATCCATACCTTTCAACATATACGTGGTATTACCCAGAAAAAGGAGCAGGATTTCTGGCGTTCGGGCATCACTTCCTGGGAAGAATTCGACCGTCTACAGCAGGGAAAACAACTAACTCTTTTTACGCTCAACGGAGCTGATGACAGCAGTTCGCCTCTTTATCCGTCCCGTAAAGCGTTGGCTCAAGAAGATACGGTTTTTTTTATATCAGGGCTCGCCCCCCATGAATATTTCCGCATTGCCACTACTTTCCCTGAGAAAACCCTTTTCCTTGATATTGAAACGACCGGCCTGAGCCGGTACTACGACAAGATAACCATTGTCGGCTGGAGTCTGGGCAAGGAATTCGGCGTGTTTATCCAGGGTGGCAACGACAAAGCTTTTCGTCGTGCAGTATCACAAGCGAAAGCCATCGTTACCTACAACGGTTCTCTTTTTGACCTCAAATTCATCAGTCAGGAGTTTGCAGGCATTGAGTTGCCCGCTTGTCATATCGATCTCCGCTTTCTTGCCAAAAGGGTTGGACTTACTGGTGGACAAAAGGCCATCGAAGTTGAATTGGGGCTTAAACGTCCTCGCAATCTTGTTGATATGGCCGGTGAAGGCGCTCCTGTCCTCTGGTACAAGTATCGCTGGGGTGATATAAAAGCCCTGAAAAAGCTTATTCAATACAATCATGCCGATGTTGAAGGGATGAAGGTAATTTTCGACGAGGTTGTCGACCGCTTGCTAAGCAAGTATCAGGCACCGGCTGCAATTGTTCGTTCGGTTCATCGCTTCGCCAAAAATAAAAGCAAGGTAATCTGGGCGGACCGATCAGCTGATGGCAAAGGAATTAAGCTTCTTCCTTACAAAGGTGTAGCAGGTCCCCTTATCCTCCTGAAAGACCTCAAGATAATCGACAAGAACCATGATCTCCGGGTGGTGGGCATAGATCTGACGGGCAGCGAGAAACGCCCGTCCGGTTGGTGTCTGCTCAATAACAACCATGCCAAGACCGAGTGTTTGGGTTCGGACGACGATATTGTCCGGAAAACCCTGGAATGCAGGCCTCATGTGGTTTCCATAGATTCACCGCTGTCAATACCTCACGGCAGGATATCGGTAAGCGACAACGACCCCGGCAGGGATGAATTTGGCATCATGCGCCATTGCGAGCGGATTCTGAAACGTCGGGGAGTCAACGTCTATCCATCCCTCATCCCCAGCATGCAAAGGCTGACGGCGCGCGGCATGATGCTTGCCAACCATTTTCGCAACCTCGGGGTGCCGGTTATCGAGAGTTATCCCGGTGCCGCGCAGGATATCATGGGGATTCCCCGCAAACGCGCCAGCCTTGAATATCTTGCACGTGGTCTGCGCCTGTTCGGCATCGACGGGGAATTTGACTACAATACTGTGACCCACGATGAACTCGACGCCATTACGTCTGCTATCGTCGGTCTGTTCTTCTGGAGCGGCAAGTTTGAAGGACTGGGGAATGAAGAGGAAGAGTATCTGATTATTCCCGACCTGCATGTAAACGTAACGGGTTGGCGGAAACGGAAGGTTATAGGCTTGAGCGGGCCGATAGCGGCTGGCAAGACAACGGCGGCAAATTTTATCAAAACGTCTGGTTACGCATATGGCAGGTATAGCCAAGTGTTGAAACAGATGTTGGCCGTCCGGGGGATTGAGACCAACAGGGCAACGTTGCAGGAGATCGGCGACGAAGTGAACAAATCACCAGGGCAACGCTGGTTGTGCAAGCAGTTAGCCAAGCTTTTGCCGGAGAAGGGCAATCTCGTCATCGACGGTCTGCGCCACCCCGAAGATCATGCTTTTATGGTGGAAACTTTCGGACCGGCTTTTGTTCATGTGCATATTGAATCGCCGGAGGATATTCGGGCTAAAAGATATGTTGCAGATGGAAATACCGAAGAAGGATTCAAGGTTGCCTGTAATCACCATGTGGAAATGGAGATAGACAAGTTAGCTCCGTTGGCAAATGTCATAATCCGCAATGATAGGGATATCGCAGCATTGGAAAAGTCAGTGGCCGATTTAGCTAGGAGATAAACAGGAGTATCTATGCCGGTTACGGTTGTTGTCGGTGGACAGTTTGGCGGAGAAGGCAAGGGTAAGGTGGCGCATTATCTCGCCCGGGAAATGGGGGCAAAGGCTGCCGTGCGTGTCGGGGGATCCAATTCGGGGCATACAGTTATCGACCCGGCCGGGAATGCCCTGATCCTGCGCCAATTGCCGACGTCGTCCATCTTGCCAGATGTAACATGTGTTTTGGGCGCCGGGAGCTACATTGACGTTGATATTCTGTATGACGAACTTACCCGCACAGGACTGTCGGCAGATCGATTGTATATCGACCCGAACGCAGTTGTTGTTACCGAGGATGAAGTCAGTGCAGAGAAAAGCAGCTCACTGCGTAGTTCGATAGGCTCTACGCAGAGTGGGACGGGTGCGGCCGTCATCAGAAGAATCAGCCGCGACGGCACTGCTCGGCTGGCAAAAGATGATGAGCGGTTGAACCAGTTTGTCCGACCAGTAGTGCCGTACATGCGTGAACTATTAACCGAAGGGGAGAGAATAATCATTGAAGGAACCCAGGGCTTCGGTCTGTCTCTGCTCCACACTCCGTATTATCCCTATGCAACAAGCCGCGATACGTCGGCGTCGGCTTTTGTCGCCGAAGCAGGACTCAGTCCTTTGGATGTCGATGATATCGTACTTGTAATAAGATCATTTCCTATTCGAGTCGGAGGTAATTCTGGGCCATTAGCAAATGAAATTGATTGGGATACTGTTTCAAATGAATCTAACAGCACCAAAGAACTGCTAGAATTGACCTCAGTTACAAAAACTGAGAGACGTGTTGCTAAATTTGATCCTGCCATTGTTGCTAAAGCAATAACAGTAAATTATCCCACAACTATTGTTATGAATCATTTGGATTATATAGATATGTCTTGTTCATACAGCGATTATATTACTGAAAAAGCATTATTATTTGTAAAAAGAGTTGAAAAACAAATTAACAGACACATAGACTACCTTGGTGTTAGCAATAAAAGCCTAATAAGCACAAACCTTATAGAGAAAAGGATGTATAAAATATGAGTGATATATCCTCGCAAGCGCATTTTGCTAATACAGATGAAGATGCTCAAGAACGATTTAATAGATTTAAAAATAAAGACCCTTT
>JBGQDJ010000193.1:0-5765 GCA_041495805.1 Geobacteraceae bacterium | reverse complement strand
TGCTTGAGATCCAGGGTGCCGATGGTCATGAGGGTCAGACAGGGAAGGGAGACCGTCATGACATAACTTACCAGTATTCCGACATATGTTTCCCGCATGACCCCGAACCTGCGGAGGAGAAGAGCGAGAGTGAAGATACCGGTTATGAGGAGAACCTTGTCCATGAATCGCCGGAAGATGTGGAATCGATCGCCGCCCCTTTGGATTCAGGATAGGGGCGAGGATCAACTTTAGCATTTTAGCTGGCGCATGGCAAATGACGATTCTCTTAGCCGAAAACGTAAGCGCTCTTTTGCTTGATGACAAAACTCGACAAAAATGCTAGAAGTGTTAAACGATTAAAATGTAAATTTCGACAAGGAGAAGGATTATGGACTATCCTGAATTCCGGGAGCAGGAAGAAGAGTTGAAAGCCATCGCATTTGAAATGTTCCAGGAGATCTGTACCGATGACAGGCTGTTCCAGTATTTCTGGTTCGGTGTGGAGTTCAGGGCCAGCGGCAGGGATTATGAGGACTGTCCCTTTGTCTCCGGGAAAAATCGCGGGGCTTACCTTGCAGGGATGGAATGGTATGAAAACAAGAGCAAGGGGAAAGATTATATATCACCGGAACGGATCGCGGAGATTATGCCGAAAATAGATCAGGCCGGGGATTAGCGGATACCGTGTGTGCCTTTGGGCGCACTACTGCGAGTGAGAACCTGTCGCGATTGACAATAGATAATGAAAGGCCATGCGTAATCAGCATGGCCTTTTTGTATTTGTCAATCCCAAGGGGAGGTCCGGATGAGTGGCGGGCTTCCTTCAATAGCCAGGGCCGCACAGAACCCTTCCGGAGCAGGGATGTCCATGATGCTCCAGCGTTGGAGCTCTCCGGGGTTTTGACGGTGAGCAACGAGAGCAGGGGGCTGACCGGGAAGTAATGAGACGTCAAAATTGTCGGAAGGCTCGGAAAACCCCCTGCCGCAACCCTTCAGATAGGCCTCCTTGCGGCTCCAGCATCGGTAGAAAGCTGCAAGCTGCACTTCCAGCGGCAAGGAGAAGAGTTCTTCCTTTTCACGGGGAGAAAAGAACATCCGCGCAATGTTCCGGTATGGCAGATCCTTTGCAGGCTTTTCAATGTCGATCCCCACCTCTCGTTTAAGGGAAACAGCCAGAAGAGCCAGACCCGCTGCATGGGAGAGATTGAATGAGAGCATTCCGAATCCCTTACCCTGGGCAATATATGGCTTTCCCCACTCACCCTCGCCAAGCAGGATATCCTCCGGCTCCACTCCCAGGTACGATGCCAGAGTCTCGCGGAGAAATGCGCGGCCCGCTACGAAACGTTTCCTGGCCAGTTCGACCTTGAGACGGTCGGCCCTGGCAAGTTCTTCAGAGGCGAGACGCACCTCCAGACTCGCTTGTTCATGGTCCTCCAGATCGAGCCGGGCGAAGCGGATATGCACCTCATTTGCGGACGGTAACTCTTTACAGTTCATCTGATCCTCCCGAAAGAAAAATTCCCAGCCGTTTTAGTCCCTCTTCAATGGATATTTCCGGTTGATAAGCGAGATCGCGGCGCGCCGCGGAGATGTCGAACCAGTGGGCGGTGGCCATCTCCCGTGCCACAAAACGTGTCATGGGGGGCTCGCCGGAGAGTTTAAAGATATTCCAGAGCGTTTCAAAGAATGCGCCCGCAGCCAGCGCAGCCCCTGCCGGCACACTCCGCTTTACCGGTGGAAGCCCGGCCGCCGCGAGGATCCTGTTCACCATCTCCCAGAGTGGGATCGGCTCGCCATTGGATATGAAGTATGCCTTGCCGGAGATTGTACCCCCGGGGAGAAGACGGTCAGCGGCAAGGAGGTGAGCCTTTGCGGCATTTCCCACATAGACCGTGTCCACCATACAGGGGCGGCTGCCGATCCTCCGCAGCTTTCCCGCCTTTCCCCTGGCGATGATTCGCGGCACGAGGTGGTTGTCTCCCGGTCCCCAGATCAGGTGTGGGCGTAGAGAGACCGTTGCGAGTTGCGGTGAGTTGGCGGCAAGGACCAGTTTTTCGGCCATAGCCTTGGTCCGCGGGTAGTGGGCTTCGTAATGCGCCGGATAAGGAAGCGATTCGTTCCCACCCTCCAGATCGTGTCCGTCGAAGACCACGCTTGGCGATCCAGTGTAGACGAGACGGTTGATCCCGTGAAGTTGGCAGGCGGCTATGACATTCTCAGTGCCGGTCACGTTGGCCTGGTAATACTCCCCGTAGCTCCCCCAGATCCCGGCCCTGGCCGCCACATGAAAGACGACGTCGCACCCTTCTGCTGCCCGGATCACTGCCTCCCGGTCAAACAGATCCCCTCTGAACTGGTTGACACCGATGCGCGTCAGTTTCGGGTATTCTCCCCTGGAGAAACTCCGCACGCAGTCGCCCCTTTCCAGAAGGAGCCGCACGATTTCCCCGCCGAGAAAGCCTCCTCCTCCGGTTACCAGGGCTTTCAAGAGAGTCTCCTGGTAGCCCAGCGGCTAAGCTCTTCCCTGAATATCTTTGCATTGTGGCGGATATCGACCGGGAAACGGGGGTGAAATAGGATGGTGATGATGCCATGGGTGTGGATGTGGGCGCGGCCGATGTCAAGCAATTCACGGCGAATCTTTTCCCTGTTCATCCATCTCCCCTTTTCCAATTCAACACAGAGTACCGGCAACTGTTGCCCGGAATCGCCGACGCCGACAAGCGCTGTGCGGAAAACATCGGGATGGGTGTTGAACACCGCCTCGCAGGGTATGGTGAAGAGTGTCTCTTCAGGTGTCAGGACCCGGTGCGATTTCCTTCCGCAGAACCAGACCCTCCCTTGATCGTCCATCCCCCCCAGGTCACCCATGCGGTGGAAAAAGCCGCCGGCAGGGTCGGCGATCTTCGAGAGCAGGTCCGCGTCGGGCCGGTTGAAATAGCGCCGCGTCACCTGGTCACCCTGGACGACTATTTCGCCGATCTGCTGCAGCGGCAAGCGCAGGGAGTCGCTCCAGACAGGAACAGGCCCGTCGCTGATCTCGATTATCTCCACCCGCACTCCAGCAACCGGCTTCCCGATGCAGACTCCGCCGCCGGAATCGGTTATTCTTCGCGTCTCGCCGAGCACCTCGGCACTGCCGATTGAACAGACAGGGAGCGCCTCCGTGGCGCCGTAGGGGGTGAATATCTCGACTCCGGGGTTGAGCAGAGCGGAAAAGCGTTCCATGGCTTCGGCCGGGACCGGCGCACCGGCCGATATAACCCGCCTGAGCGTAGGGAGCCTAATCCCGCGTTTTGCTCCGAATCTGCCGACACGATTAATAAGTGCGGGCGAACCGAACATGTTGGTAACGCCGTATCTCTCTATGGCGCTTAGAATCCTGCGCGGGTTGACCGACCCCGGTCTGGTGAAGTCCATCTCCGGGATGACCGCGGTCATGCCGAGTGCCGGTGCAAAGAGTGCGAAAAGAGGAAAGGTGGGGAGGTCGATCTCCCCCGGTTCGATTCCATATATGCCGCGCAACGCCTCTACCTGGGCCGAGAAGTTGCCGTGGCTGTATATGGCCCCCTTGGGCGGCCCGGTGCTGCCGCTGGTGAACAGGATGGCCGCCACATCGTCCCCTTCAGTCGGCGCAAGGGGAAAGGGGAGCTGATCCTGGCGGGCAATAAGAGTTGACAGGGTCGTGCCTTTCCAAAAAAGTCGCGGTCCCACGGTAATGAAGATGCGTAAGGTCTCCTTCCCCCAGCCGCATAAAAGACGGGCCAGATGCGCCTTGGTTATGCCGATGAATGCGTGAGGTTCCGACTCGGCTATACACTTTTTCATGTTCCTCAACCCCAGACCGGGGTCGATCAGGACCGGCACCGCGCCAACCTTGAAGAGGGCAAATGTGAGCGCGAAGAATTCCGGAGAAGGGGTGACCATCAGGATCGTCCTCACCCCCCGGCCGATGCCGTTTGAAACCAGGCCGTGGGCTATCCTGTCACTGAGGCTGTTCAATTCCCGGAAGCTCAAAGTACGGTTCTTCCGGGGGAAGATGATGGCCGGGGTGTCAGGTTGCCGGAGAGCCATGCGGGGGAGATGTGCGGCAATGTTTATCAGGTCTGTGCTTTTCATATCGCCGCTAATAATGCAGATTTGCAGAGGAGTAGTCAAGAAAGAAAACCGATTGGCTGTACGTGGATGGCGGTATGTTTCAGCCGTAAAAAAACCCCCCGGTTTCCCGGAGGGTTTTTTCAGACAAGATAAAGAGATATCTTCAGAAGTGCATCACACTATCTCTTTTTAACCGGTGCCTTCTTGGACTCCGGTACGGCCTCCTTCTTGGCGGAAGGCCAGTTGTTCAGATCATGGGCTATGTAGTGGCAATCGAAGCATTTCGGGAATTTCTGCAGAATGCCGGCAGCGTGAGGCGCTTTATGGCAGCTCTGGCAGTTGGGAACCGTTTTGTGCTTGGCAGCATGGCAGAAGACACAAGCCAGTTTGTTATGCTTCGACTTGTTGGCGCTGAGCAGGTCCATGGCCTTCTTGTGGCAGGCGCCGCATGACTTGTTGGGGACTTCCGTGCCGTATGTCACTACCTTGGGCATGTGGGCCTTGTGGCATGTCTTGCAGTCGGCCTTGGTCATTTCCGCTGAGTGCGGTTTGTGGCACTGTGAGCAATCCGGGACGATACGGTGAACGGAGTGGCAGGCCGAGCAGGCCAGATTCGTATGCTTGCTCTTGTTTTCCCTGAGCTGCTTGATCTGTTGGGAATGGCAGGTCAGGCACGGTTCGGTAACATTGTTACCGAAGGATACCTTGAGCGGGGTATGGGGGTTCTTGTGGCAACCTAGGCAACCTTTCAGGTCATAGTGGGCTTTCCCAGTGTGGCATTGGCTGCACTGGGGGATGTTATCCTTGGATGCGGGGCGATGGGACGCGTGACAGTCGAAACAGGTGATCGTCTTGTGGCCTGCACCTGCGGACGCTATTTCAGCGGGTGGCGCTGTATGGCACTTGGCGCAATCATCCAGCGTCAAGGCAGGTTTTGCAGGCGCCGCAGCGAATGACATCGTTGCAAAGCCCAGGATCGTAAGAACTAAAACCGCTGCATGCTTTAACCATTTCATTTCCATTTCTCCTCCTAAAAAAAATTATGGACCCGTTAACGGTCCTGAATCGGACGAAAGGAGATAGGCGCCATAAACATGAGCAAACAGACGCTAATTACCGAACCGTCTCCATTATCTTGAAATAATTCCCGGCTTCATTTTATTACTCAAAATAAACGCCCATGTCAAGGCATTCGTTGTTCGGCGGGCGTTAAATTCCGTTCATTGGTTTGAAACGGAATTAAGGGGATGCAATTATTCCCCAAAAGTAGATATGCTTCCACATAGAGAGGGCTTGTCTTGCCATGCAATAAATGATCTGCTATACAAGAGACGTAGGGCATCTGTTCGGGATATGCACAGAGCCGGTAACCCGCACCACATATAAACTGCCGGTAAGGGCAGGAATGGAAGAAATGAAAAGAATACTGGCTGTCATCCAGCTCATAATCATCGTCCTCATCGTCGGATTCGGCACCTGGCAGCTCTATCTGGGCAACTTCGAGATGGCGTTCGTCAGTTTTCCCTTCCTGATCGTCTACTATCTCTTCGTCATCGCCAGACAGCGCCGACAGTAAACAGCAAGCAACTTTTAGAAGAATTAATCCTGACTACGTGACGCCACATACAGAAAAATGCTTCAAGTAACGCCTAACCTGTCGATGTTCTTTGATAATTATGCTA
>JBGQDJ010000192.1:0-5793 GCA_041495805.1 Geobacteraceae bacterium | reverse complement strand
AGGAGCCCCGCCAGGATAACCTTGCGGCCATCGTGGCGCTGTATCCAGGCGCCGACAAAGGGCATGGTGATCAGGGTCGCCAGGCCGCCGGGGGCCATTACCATGCCGGCCATGGTGGCGGAATACCCCATCAGGGTCTGGAGGAAGAGCGGTAGCATCACCACCGAGCCGTAGAGGCAGAAGCCGACCATGAACATGATGAAGTTGCCGGTGGAAAACGAGGCAATTCTGAACAGTTTCAGGTTGATGATGGGGTGATCATGCTTCATTTCCACATAGAGGAGAAGGAGGAGCGATACCAGGGATATTATGGTGAAGGCGATGATGAAGGACGAGTTGAACCAGTCGTCCTGCTGCCCCTTGTCGAGCACCACCTGCAGCGAGCCGATCCCCACGGTCAGGAGGATGAGCCCCCAATAGTCGATGGGGAGTTTTTTCCTTTTCAGGTAGGCTGGGTCGAAGATGAAGTATTTCGCCATCAGCACGGCGATGACGCCGACCGGGATGTTTATGTAGAAGATCCAGCGCCAGTCCAGGTTGTCGGTGATCCATCCCCCCAGGGTGGGGCCGACTACGGGGCCGAACATGGCGCCGATGCCGAAGATCGACATGGCCATCCCCCTCTCCTGAACGGGGAATGTTTCAATCATGATCGCCTGGCTCATGGGGATCAGCGCGCCTCCAGCAGCCCCCTGCAATATCCTGAAACAGATGAGGGCGGCGAGGTTCGGCGCGGCGCCGCAGAGGAATGAGGCGAAGGTAAAGAGGACAATGCAGGTGATGAGGAAGCGTTTCCTGCCGAAAACCCGCGCCAGCCATCCGGTCATCGGCAGGACCACGGCGTTGCTTATCAGATAGGATGTCAGGACCCAGGTTACCTCATCGGTCCCCGCGTTCAGGTTCCCCTGCATGTGCGGCAGGGCCACATTGGCTATGGAGGTGTCGACTATCTCCATGAAGGCGGGTATCATGACCGTGAGGGTTATGAGCCACTTGTTTATCGGTTTCGATGAGTCTGTCATTGTCCGTGGTAACTGTCATACCCAAGGAAATCCCGAACATACCTGAATCTTTCACTGTCCATTGTCAGGTCTCCCTCTATCTTTGCTCTTGCATTCTTTGCGGCGAAACTATCCCGTACTTCTCCATCCTGTAAATCAGGACATGGCGGGGAATCCTCAGGAAGCGGGCCGCGGATGTCTGGTTCCAGTTGTTCCGCTCCAGGGCCTCCACTACTATCTCCCGCTCCAGCTTTTCCAGTGAATACCCCTCCTCGGGGAGGTTTATTATACGCCGGTCCCCGGCTTTCCCGCCGACAAGGATCTTCTCCGGCAGATCATCAAGGGGAATTGTATCATTATTGCGCATGATGAGAAGCCGCTCAACGGTGTTCTCCAGCTCCCGCACGTTTCCGGGCCATGTGTAGTTCGCCAGTGATTCCAGGATCTCCGCGGAAAAGGTGACATTGGCGCAACCATGTTTCGCGGCGAAGTGTCTGAGGAGGAGCGGGATGTCTTCCTTTCTTGACCTGAGCGGCGGCAGATGGATGGGAATGACCGCTAGCCTGTAGTAGAGGTCTTCGCGGAACTTTCCTGCGGATATCTCCTCTTCCAGCTCCATATTGGTTGCTGCAACAATCCGCACGTCAATCTTTTCCGGCGCCTCTCCCCCCACCGGCTCCACCACCCTTTCCTGGAGTGCGCGCAACAGCTTCGGCTGAAGATCCGTGGGGAGTTCCCCCACCTCGTCGAGGAAAAGTGTGCCTCCCGTTGCCAGCTGGAATTTGCCCCTCTTGTCCCTGACCGCCCCGGTGAACGCCCCTTTAACGTGGCCGAACAGCTCGCTCTCCAGCAGGTCGCGGGGGATTGCCGCGCAGTTAATGGCGACAAACGGGGCGCCCCTTCTCGAACTCAGGGTGTGGATAGCCTTTGCCACCAGCTCCTTGCCGGTCCCTGACTCGCCGGTTATGAGCACCGTCGCCTCGGTGTCCGCCACCTTGCGCACCATTTCAAAGACCTTCTCCATCCCTTTGGATATCCCCACCATGTTCCTGAAGTCGGTCCGGTCGGCAAGCTCCGTCCTGAGTTGGCGGTTCTCCTCGACAAGGGTGGACAGTTGCAGCGCCTTTCGTACGACCAGCTTCAGTTCATCGCGGTTGAACGGTTTGGTGATATAGTCGTATGCGCCCAGCTTCATCGCCTCAACGGCTGCGTCCACAGCGCCGAATGCGGTAATGATGATGACCAGTGTTTCCGGCGAACGCTCCTTGATCCCCTTTAGCACCTGAAGTCCGTCCATCCCCGGCATCTTCATGTCGGTAATCACCAGGTCAGGCCCATGCTCGTCAAAGAGGCGCAGCCCCTCGTCACCGCCTGTGGCCGTGATCACCTCGTACCCCTCCTCCTGGAGGTTGTATTCCAGGACGCGGCGAAAAGAGATGTCGTCATCTATTACAAGGACCTTCCGCATCATTTCACTCCTTCACTTTCACTGGCAGATGAATCCGGACGTCGGCCCCCGCTCCCGGCTCGCTCATCACCTCGATACGCCCGCCATGACCTTCGACGATCTTCCGGGTTATGGCCATGCCGAGTCCGGTGCCCCCTTCCTTGCTCGTGTAAAAAGGCTCGAATATCCTCTCCATCTTATCAGACTCGATGCCGGGACCGGTATCGGAAAAAGAGAGCTCAATCCAGCCAGGCTTGTTGTCAATCGCGTTCTCGTGGGAAACGGAAATGGTAACGCTCCCGCCCGGCGGAGTCGCCTGAAGGCCGTTAAGGATGATGTTCAAAAAGGCCTGCCTCAGCTTTTCCGGGTCCCCCTCGATAACCGGCAATGCGGCCGGTTTCAATTCCAGCCGGACATTATGCTTTCTCGCTTCAGCCGAGACGAGTGTAATCACATTGTTCAGTTCCGCCACCAGATCGCAACTTCCCATTATCACCGGCTGGGGCCGCGCCATGCGGAGGAAATCCTCCACAACCCGGTTCAGGCGTTCCGACTCTTTTACCAGGATCTCCAGGAATTCGTATTTCCGGTCGCCGGGGCGCAGGTCGTCCTTGAGGATCTCGGCGGTTCCCTTTATGGAGGCGAGGGGATTCCGTATTTCATGGGCCAGGACCGCACCCAGTTCACCAATGGCGGAGAGACGCTCCGCCTTCCTGAGCTCCCCCTCCATCTCCAGAATCATCTCCGACTGGGCCTGGAGTTTCATGTACGACTCCTCCAGCCCCCTTGCCGTCCGCAGCAGCTCTCTCCTGCGCGTCCCCTCCAACTGGGAAAGGAATCCGGTAATCCCCCCCACAACATTATAGAGGACGATCTCCAGGTATTTCTCCATCTCCATGTTGATATGCCCACCCCACTGGAACATGATATGAGGAGCATAAAGGATGCTGACGACGACCGCACAGGCGATGCCTCCCTTCAGCCCTAACCAGAACGCGGCCAGGATGATCGGGATGTAGTAGAGGCGCTGGAATATGTCGTGGAGCATGTGGAGGGAGAGGGGGGTAAAGTAATGGGAAAGGCTGATCCCGATGACAGCGGCGATGAGGATGGAGATGCGCAGCATGTTGTTTTGTCTATTCTCTTCCATCATTGTCCCGAGATGGGTTCTCCATATCTCCATCAAAGGTCAAAGAGGCCGCCCGATGAGGCGGCCTCTCCCTTTATCGAACCGTCGTCACGGTTTTTTGCCCGAAGTTACCGGGGGATCATGCGCATCCAGGTGACAGGTAATGCAGTTGGGATAGCGCTGCAGAATCCCCTGACTGTGGATATTCTGATGACAATCGATGCACTTGGGCACAAAGCGGTGCTTCTCCTTGTGACAGGTAACGCAACTGACCTTGCCGTGCCGGCCGGGGCTCTTCTGCCACTTCGCAAACACCATGGAATGACAGGCCCCGCAGGTAGCGGGCGATACATCATTGCCGTAGTATACCTGCGTCGGCTTGTGCACCGGATGGCACCCGGTACAGCTGGAAAGGGGCTGATCTGCCGTATGGGGCTTATGGCAGGTGAAGCAGGACGGTTTGAACCCATGGGAGGTATGACACGTCTGGCAGCCGAGTTTGGAGTGCTTGCTGGGGAATTTCACCAGCTGCTCCTTGGGCTGGGCGTGACAGGTGGGACAGGCGTTTATGAGACGCGCATCCATGGCGACCTTCTTCGGTGCATGGGGATTCGCGTGGCAGCCGAGGCAATCAATGACCGCCTTGCCGTGGGGCTCGGCATGGCAGGACGCGCATTTGGGCATGATCGCATCCCACTCACCCTTCCTGGGGTTGTAGGCATGGAAGGTGTTATGGCATTTCTGGCAGTCGAAGGTATGCCGTGCCCCGTCATTCTTGATATTACGGAATATACCGATGTGGCACTGCCCGCACTGGGTCGCTGTAAGGGGCTGAGGCTCGGTTACGTACAGCTCAGGCATCGGCGGGATAGAGACCGTGGCGGTCTTCTTCCCTTCGGCGGCAAAGACCGTGGTTGACACCAGCAGACACAGCAGCCACATGACGACAATTTCAACCTTTCCAACACAATGCTTCCTTCTCATCACTCCTCCTGACCATTTCATTGTTGTTTTGCCTGCATCAGCCATGATGTAGGAGGATAAACCGAAGAGTGTACCGCTCCATGCTCCCGACAATATCGCACTCACCTCTGACACACGCAGCGCGGCGACAGCTTACTAAAAATCCATCGCCACTGCAAGCAAAACCCCTGCCCGGAGAAGCTGTCCCCTTTTCTCGCCCCTTCTAAGAGACACCACGTCCGTTACCCTTGGGGAAACAGGCGAACGCTATGGGCACAGGTCTCGGCCCGGCTTCTGGCCTCATCCGTGGATGAACCCTGGGTCAGAGCAACCCCCATGCGTCGGCCGGGGCGGGTGTCAGGCTTGCCGAACAGGCGCAGCTTGGCGGTGGGGACGTTAAGGGCCTCCGCAATCCCTTCGAAGCGCACGTTATCCTGGCTGTCTGTCGCCAGAATCACATGGCTGGCCGAAGGGGCAAGGTTGAGTATCTCGGGCACCGGCAGCCCGAGTATGGCGCGCACATGGAGCTCGAATTGGCTCAGATTCTGGGAAATCATGGAAACCATGCCTGTGTCGTGGGGACGGGGGGATACCTCGCTGAACAAGACTGTGTCCCCCTTGATAAACAGTTCCACCCCGAATATGCCGTAACCACCCAGGGCAGCGGTAACCGCCTCACCCTGCCGCCGGGCCTCGGCAAGCGCCGCCGGTGACATGGCCATGGGCTGCCATGATTCGTGATAATCGCCTTTGATCTGCACATGACCGATGGGGGGGCAGAAAGAGGTGCCTCCGGCGTGGCGGACAGTCAGTAGTGTTATCTCGTAGTCAAAGTCAATAAAACCCTCAATAATAACTCTGTCTGAAACGCCGCGGGCGCCATCCATGGCATAGCGCCAGGCAGCATCCACTTCCGCGGCGGTATGCACCACGCTTTGTCCCTTGCCCGATGAACTCATGATCGGTTTCACAACGCAGGGGAACCCGATGGCAGCGGCTGCGGAGCGCAACCCTTGCACGCTCTGTGCAAAGGCATAGGGTGCCGTGGGCAATCCCAGCTCCTCGGCCGCCAGACGCCGTATCCCTTCGCGGTTCATGGTCAGGTTCGTGGCACGGGCCGTTGGGATAACGCGCTGTCCCCCCTGTTCCAGTTCCAGGAGAAATGCGGTATCAATGGCCTCAATCTCCGGCACGATCAGGTCGGGCCGCTCTTCTTCCACCACCCGGCGCAGGGCATCACGGTCCAGCATGCT
>JBGQDJ010000191.1:0-5793 GCA_041495805.1 Geobacteraceae bacterium | reverse complement strand
GTTTATCGAGGCGACCGGAGGGCTGAAGATTCGCCGCGTGCTACTCACGAACGGCACCCTCATAACCGCTAAAAATGCGCCGTGGCTTGGCGTCGAAGAGATCCAGTTCAGCCTGGATGGCTGGCAGTGGGGGCACGACATGCTCCGGGGCGCCGGCACTTTCGCCTAAGTCATCGCGGGGATACGCGCAGCCAGGGACGAAGGGATTCCCGTTTCCATAGCCACCATGATCCATCGCGGAAATCTCGACGAATTTGACCTGCTCAGGCGCTTCACCGAGGAGATCGATGCGCTGGAGTGGGGAATAGATATTCTCTGCATGGCCGGGTCGCTCGAAGGAAACCGAGATCTGGCAGTACCTTACGACGTTGCCGCCCCGCTGATGGATTACGCCTTCGGCGGGGGCTACCACGGATCGTCCGACGGCTTTGCCTGCGGACGGCACCTCATGACCGTGACGCCGTCCGGCAAGGCTATAAAATGCGGCTTCTACGAGGATAAGCCGCTTGGCGACGCGCGGTTGGGGCTCAGCTCCTGCTGGCAGAGTCTCGAACATATTCCCCTTGCGGCCCTGGAATGCAAAAGATGTCCGGTCGTGGAGGATTGCGCTGGGGGGTGCCGTTTCCGCGCGGAGCAGCCACTGGGCCCGGACAAGGCCATGTGCGCCTGTTACGGGATAGACCCGGCGAAGATGAAAAAGAAGCGGAAACAAGGGCGGATTTCCCCATGACCGACATAGAGCTATACAGAGATAAAGGTCTGGTGATTTATGAGAAGGCCCACTATTCCCATGGGGAGCATATCCGCGAGGTGGACGCTATTCTTTCCTGGTACGACAGGAAAGGCGCCCGGATTCTCGATATCGGCTGCAGCGGCGGACTCCATGCCATGGAGTTGGCAAAAAGGGGATATTCCGTAACCGGCATTGATCTGGAAATTTCGGCTGTCGAATTGGCCCGGAGCAGAACAGGCAAATCTGGTCTGAAGGCGGATTTTTTTGTCGCTGATCTGGAGAAAGACGACCTGACGGGACTCGGCAGGTTCGACCTGGCCCTCAGCCTGGGGAACGTGATCTCTCACATCCCGAAAAAGTCTCTGCCAGTTGTCTTGAAGAAGATAAGGTCATGCCTGGAGATTGACGGCATATTTCTTTTCGATATCCTTGTGATCGGTGACGCCTTCCTTGAAGAGGTAATCGAAATGGATCTCGGCATTATCTGGCGGAGATCTCTGGACAGGGGAAGCGGCGAGATCCTCCTGAAGGGAATTTTCGAAAGTCTCGGCAAGACCCAGGATTTCAGGGTATGGGGCCATGAGCGGGAAGAAATGCGGGAATTGCTCAAGGACGCCGGATTTTCATGGATCGACATATCACCGTCCCTTGATTTTTCCACTTCCGGGGCAACAGCGGATAATCCTGTCTGCCTCAGATACAGGGCTGGGATAAAGGGGGGAGTGTGAAAAAATTCAAGGTAAGGGAAATGTTCAATGCGAAATACAACGAGTACATAGTCGGTTCTTCGGCTACCGGAAGACATGGCGTTTACCTGGTATTCGGTGAGGCTTCGGCGAATGAGGAACGGGAAATGTCTCCCGGCGGCCATGACGAGATCCTCTTTCTCCTGGAGGGGGAGGCGCTCCTAATAAATGGCGGGGAACGAATAGCTGTCGCGAAAGAAGATGCGGTTTCCTTTGATCCGGATGGATCATACACCTTTGTCGCAAAACAGGATTGCCGATACGTGATTGCGGGGACGCATATAACTCCCCACGAGCACTGAAAATATCCCAGGGAAAGACGGCCTAACTGATCAAGGCGCCTACGGGGATTCGGCCTGTCAACTCTCCTCGCCTATCCCGAAGCTCCATTCGGAGCTTTTCGGTTTTTCCGGCTGACCGTTGAAGCTTCGTTCAATGAAAGTGACCCGCTCCTCCCGGTCGATGAGGATTACCGTGGAAGAGCGCGTGCCGTATGCGGTGGTTGAGATGAAGAGCGGCGACAGGACGCGCTCCAGTTCGATGCCGACGCCCGTGTTGGGGAGGAGGTTGTCCGGGGGGATGGACCGGCCGGCAAGGATGGAGAACAACGCTTCCGGCTGAACCGCTTTCCCATGGGAGACAAGGGGTTCAAGGGCTGCCTTGCCTCGGCTCACCTTGGGCCAGGGGGTATCGAGGAGATGATTGGAGAGACCGTGTATGCCCGGTCGCAGCAGTTGCGGCTCGCCTCCGCGGTTGGAAAACCAGCAGAGCTGCTTCATATCGCCGAAAATCAGGTTAAAGCCGTTATATGCTACTCCTTCCCGTCTCAGGAACTCCAGATACTCCTCAACCGTCATGGGACCGTGCAGGAACCCGCTTACCAGGGTCCCTCTGGATGGCGCATCCCGCCGCTCAGTTTCGGGGGCGCGGTAATTGGTCAGGGCGGCGATCCTGCCGTTTCTCGTCATCCCCAGCCATGTGCCGTTCTCTTTCAGGTCCCTGCCGGCCAGAATCTGCGGCGCGTCTTCCCAGAAGCATGCCGGTGCTGTCGGCCGGGCGTAGAATTCGTCCCGGTTTGCGGCCAGGATGAGCCGGTAGTCGGGATGTGCGTTGCAGGCAAGGAGAATCAGACACATATTGAATTTATAACACAAATTTGACGCCAGGCATAACCGTAATATTTCCACTTGCATTTCAAAGGTTTAAGGTTAACATTTATAAATAGGATCTCCGGGAGGGGACAGGATGAAGAACTTCGCCGTCTGGCTTTTGCCCATGATACTGCTTATTTCCTGTTCCAACGCCATTGCCAAGGAGGGAAAGAAGATGAGCGATCTGAAAATTGCATCTCCGGCGTTTGTCAGCAACGGTTACATACCGGCGCGCTACTCCTGTGACGGAACAGACATCAACCCGCCGCTTGAGATTGATAACGTCCCTGCCGAGGCGAAATCGCTGGCGCTCATAGTCGACGACCCGGACGCGCCGGTCGGGATGTGGGTCCACTGGGTGGTGTGGAACATCGACCCGGCAACACGGGAGATCGCCGAGGACAATGTCCCCCGCAACGCATCACCGGGGAAGAACGACTGGAAACGCAATACCTATGGCGGGCCGTGTCCGCCATCCGGTGTCCACCGCTATTTTTTCAAGCTCTATGCCCTGGATACGAGACTCAACCTCGGGACAGGGACCACAAAGAGAGACCTGGAAAAGGCCATGCATGGGCATATTCTTGCCAGCGCCGAATTGATCGGGCTTTACAAGAGAAGGTGAATTTATAAAGCAATCTCCAAATTCCAAAAGCAGAATTGCAGGTCGGGAAATCCCCGGCCTTTTTTCTTTTCAATAGTTACTCTCCTGGGCTATGATGGCTGCTTCATGACTGAAGTACGTTCTTGCGGAGGGTGATAGCCATGCAAAAGGGAAAACCGGCCAGGAAGTACTCCCAGGCGGCAAGGGTGCATGACATCATCCGTCTCATCGAGGCGCGTCACGGCATTGCCGTGGAGGAGATGGCGGAGGAAACCGGGGTAGACCGCCGCACAATCTATCGGGACCTGAACGCCATCCAGGATGCAGGCTATCCGTTGATTTCGGAATGGCTGAATAACAGGAAGGTCTACCGGTTTCTCACCCGCTTCAAGGATGTGCCGCCGATAAATTTCACACTACAGGAACTGATGACCCTCTACTTTCTCCGCTCCCAGTACGATTTCCTGGAGGGGACCCCATTCCAGGAAGAGCTGGAGTCCATATTCCGGAAGATCAACTCGGTCCTTCCGCCCCGCTATGCCGCCCACATGGAGCGGATCGCCACTGTCTCCATCCCCCTTCTCCAGGGAAAACGCGATTACGGCAAGGTTGCCGGGCAGCTGAAGCTGCTGCGCGATGCACTCATCTACCAGTACCGGGTAAAGCTGGCTTACCGCACCAGGGGAAAGGGGAAGGCATCCGCCTACAGTGTGGACCCATACAGCCTGATATTACACAAGGGGGGGCTCTATCTCCTCGGCTACGCCCATAACCGGCGGGCTCTGCGCACATTTGCCGCCGAGAGGATCAGCAGGGTGGAGGTGGAAAAGGAGCGCTTCGAGATACCGGACAAATTCAGACCCGAAGAGCAGTTCCGGAGCGCCTTCGGCATCGTGGACGAGGCTGCCATGGCGGTCCGGGTCAGATTCTCCCCAACTGTAGCCCACATGGTCCGTGACCGGATATGGCATCCAAGCCAGATGACAGAGGCTATGCCGGACGGGAGCGTACTCCTCTCCTTTGAAGCGGGCGGGAGAATGGAGATCATCTCATGGCTCCTCTCCTACGGGGAACATGCGGAGGTTCTCGAGCCGGTCGATCTCAGGGAAGAAGTGGGAAGGAAAATAAGTGAGATGGCGGCTAAGTACTTGACATAAGGTCTTTGCTGATCAGCTGAATGCCCCGTTATCCGAAGCAGACGAAGTCATGGATAGCCAGGTGATCTTGAATAATCGAGCATGTCGGGCAAGAATCTCCGGAGAAGTTTTGAATATAGCTCCCCAGTTTTACCAA
This sequence comes from Geobacteraceae bacterium, assembly GCA_041495805.1. Taxonomy (GTDB): domain Bacteria; phylum Desulfobacterota; class Desulfuromonadia; order Geobacterales; family Geobacteraceae; genus JBGQDJ01. The sequence continues at coordinate 1,266 of JBGQDJ010000191.1, read as the reverse complement.
ACGGCGAATTATCTGCTATAATTTTCAAGATTCAATTGATCTTTGTCTTATATTTTGGTATGTAGCAGAATAATCGCCGTTCCCTTTCATCGAAGCAGTCCAAATCCCAAAACAGTTGAGGAGGAAAACATGTCTACCAAGGATAAGTGCTGTACGATCGTACCTTACTTCAATGTCCCTGCCGAGAATCTTCAGGCCTTCAAGAAGCTTTGTGAGGCATTCGTGGAAAAGTCTTCGAGCGAGCCAAAATGCCTTTTCTACGGCTTCAGCTTCGATGGGAACCAGGCCCATTGCCGGGAAGGATACGCGGACGCCGATGCCGCCCTTGCCCATCTGGAAAATGTCGGCGCTTTGCTGCAGGAGGCGCTGAAGATTGCCGAGATCACGCGCCTGGAGGTCCACGGCCCGGACGCCGAACTGGCGAAACTGCGCGGTCCGCTTGCCGGCCTAAAACCCCAGTTCTTCACCCTTGAATTCGGGTTCCGCAAATAACCTACACTCCACTCATCGACATCAGGAACATTATGTCAACGCAGGGCGGAGCGTCCCAAAGGGGCGCTTTCGCCCGTAGTTGCCCGCCAAAGGCGCCTGTTGTCGGGAGACCGCTTTGGAAAACCTGACAGGAAAACCCGCCATTCCTTTCAACCTACGCGACAGCCGGGGGACCACCCACCTGCTCGAAGAGTACCGGGGGAAGTGGCTGCTGATGGTCTTTCACCGGCATCTCGGCTGACTTCCCTGCCGTGCGCACATCACGCAGTTGCGTGATCATGAAGAGGAATTCCGGAGACGCAATGTAATAGTCGTCGTAGTCACCTTCGAGAACGACTTCCTTGCCCGCGGCTATCTGGAAGAGACCTCCCTCTCCTGGCCCCTTCTCATCGACGAGACACGCGAAACATATGCGAATTACGGTATGCTCACCGCATCATTTCTGGACATATGGGGGCCGAAGAGCTGGTGGGCATATCTGAAGGAGATCATGAAGGGGAGGATGCCGAAGAAATCCCATGGCGACATCTCCCAGCGTGGCGGCGATCTGCTCATAGACCCAGGCGGGATCGTGCGCATGCACCATGTGGGCGCCGGCCCGGCGGACCGGCCTGCTGTTGAGGCAATTCTGCAAAAAATCGACTGAGGAATTAGCATAATCCGGGCGCGTAAGCCCGGCCACCTGCTTCAAGTCGCTGGTCGCTGGTCGCTGGTTACTGGTTACTGGTTACTGGTTCGTCGGGAGTCCCTTCTCACATGAAAAGCCTGTTGATG
>JBGQDJ010000190.1:0-5797 GCA_041495805.1 Geobacteraceae bacterium | reverse complement strand
CTCATGAGCCCTGGCATCCTCTTTGTTCAGATAGTGGCAGTCGTTGGTCGCGGCAAGGGGGAGCGAGAGCTCCCCAGCCACATCCAGAAGGCGTTTATTGGCAATATCCTGTTCAGGCAGCGTGTTTTCCTGGAGTTCAATATAATAGCTGCCGGGAAATGTCTCCGCGTACCAGCGGGCTGCGGAGACGGCATCCTCCATCCGGTTACGTCCGCAGAGATACGCCACCTCACCCTTGAGGCAGGCGGAGAGGGCAATCAGCCCTTCGCAGTTCTCGGACAACAACTCCTTGTCGATTCGCGGCTTGTAGTAGAACCCCTCCTTGAAGCCGGCGGAAACAAGCCTGGAGAGGTTCCTGTAGCCCTGAAGGTTTTCGCAGAGGAGGATCAGATGGAAGTTGGTGATCGAGTCGTGGCCGTTTCCCGTTTCCTTGACAAAGCGCGAACCCGGCGCCACATAGACCTCGGCGCCGATGATCGGCTTGATTCCGGCTGCCTTGCATTTCTCGTAGAACTCGATGGCGCCGAACATGTTGCCGTGGTCGGTTGCGGCAACAGCCGGCATCCCGAACTCCCCGGCCTTGGAGACCAGGTCTCCGAGCCGGATGGCGCCGTCCAGCAGAGAATACTGGGTATGGAGATGCAGATGTACGAAATCAGTCTGTTGCATAGGCCCTTTACGCAATAATGGGAGTCTATTTACCTTTGACTCCCGGTTTGGCCTGACTTGAAATTTTGCAATTATTGCACGAAACCGGCAAACGTGTCAACGAGTTCGCCACTCTTATCTCTGTTATTAATTAAAGCTGAAATGCGCTTTTCGATACTTATTTCAGAAGCAGCTGATTCCGTAGATGGTTATGAAATAATTCCTTCCCGGCAACGTCCGAAAACATGCCGCAAAAAATTAATATGTTTTAAGCTTGGAAGAAAGAGTAGAAAACTGGTATAATGTCAAAAGTCATTACGTTAAATTCAGAATGTAGGGTCTTGCCTTGCATTTTTACTTAAATTCATATATTAATGTTAAGTTAAACTCGGCCTCCGGTTGCGAGGCTGTCTGGGTATTTAAACAATTTTTCGTTACCGGATGAGCCCGCCTCACCACACCAGAGTCCATCTGCAGCTTTGCGTTTGGACCATCGCAGTTCCTTAATGGAAACATGCCGGTAACAGGAGTTTTTACGCTTGAACATTGTTCCACCAAGGATTGACGAAGCCGGTCTGTCTGCAAGACAGGAATGTCCCGGCAGTTGGAGTCCGGTTGACCGGCTTTCAGGCATTGGTGAAACGGGTCTCGAAGAGTCGCTCCGCAGGCTTCGCCTCCCTCTTTACATGGTTGAGAAAAATGGCTTTATCGTTCCTGAAACAGGCGGAATTGGCCACATTGGAACCGGGCATGGTGAGGGGTTTCCCCTTTGGGGTTATGCTCCTCCCTGCCTGCCGGAGCAACTAGGCAATCTGGAGCTATGCGGCGAACTTGGCATTCGCTACCCTTATCTCGGCGGATCCATGGCAAAAGGAATAAGCTCCCTCGCAATGGTCGAGGAAATGGGCCGCGCCGGCATGCTCTGCTTTTTCGGCGCGGCCGGATTGCCTCTATCTGATGTGGAGTCCGCAACAGACCGGCTTTCCGGCTCTCTGGGGATTATCCCCTATGGTTTCAACCTGATCCACTCGCCCCATGAGCAGGAGCTTGAAAAGGAACTTGCCGCGCTCTACATCAGGAAAGGCGTGCGCATCATCGAGGCATCCGCCTTTCTCGGGCTGACGCTTCCCCTGGTCCGCTACCGGCTGCACGGCATCCATCGCACCCCCGACGGGGCCATTGTGGCGCCGAACCGGATCATCGCCAAGGTTTCCCGTGAGGAAGTGGCGGAAAGGTTCATGTCGCCCACTCCCGACGCCTTTATCCGGGAGTTGATGGCCGGCGGCGAAATCACTCCGGAGCAGGCGGAAATGGCCGGCCGCGTACCGCTTGCCCAGGTGATCACCGCCGAAGCGGATTCAGCCGGGCATACCGACAACCGGCCGGCACTCTCCCTTTTTCCCACCATCCGCTCCCTTGCTTCGCGGCTGGCGGCGAAATATGGCTACGAAATGAAGCTTTACACGGGCCTTGCCGGCGGCATCTCCACCCCGGCAGCCGCAGCGGCCGCCTTTGCCATGGGGGCCGACTATATCATGACCGGGTCGGTGAACCAGGCGTGCGTCGAGTCCGGGACCTCGGAGGAGGTGCGGATGATGCTTGCCGATACGCAGCAGGCGGACGTGACCATGGCGCCGGCGGCGGACATGTTCGAAATGGGGGTAACGGTGCAGGTCCTGAAGCGGGGGACTATGTTTCCCATGCGCGCCGCCAAGCTCTACGAAATCTACCGCGCCCACGGCAGCATCGAGGATATCCCCCTTTCCGAAAGGGAGAAACTGGAAAAGAGCTTGTTTCGCGCACCGCTTGAAGATATCTGGCGGGAAACCCGCTCTTATTTCCTCAAAAGGGACCCGAACCAGGCGGAGCGCGCCGACCGGGACCCGAAGCACCGCATGGCACTGGTCTTTCGCTGGTATCTGGGTCAGGCCGCACAATGGGCAAGGGACGGCGAATCCTCCCGGCGCATCGACTATCAGATCTGGTGCGGACCAGCCATGGGCGCTTTTAATGAATGGGCCGCCGGATCGATACTGGAATCACCGGCCCGGCGCAAGGTGGTGACGGTCGCCATGAACACACTCTTCGGCGCCGCTGTCATGACCCGCGCCAATTTTCTCCACTGCCAGGGAATCAGCCTCCCGACCGGAGCACTGTCAATGGAACCGCTCGAACTTACTCAGATCAAGGAGTACCTCAGGTGAAAATTGAAGAAGCAAAATCGGACATCTCCTCCAATTCGCCCCCCCTGGCCATCATCGGCATCGGCTGCCTCTTTCCGAAGGCGGAAGAGCAAAGCGCCTACTGGGCCAATATCAAGGAAGGGGTTGACGCAATATCCGAAATTCCCGCGACCCATTGGCGCACCGCCGATTACTTCGACCGGGACCCAAAGAGCTCCGACATGACATACGGAGAGCGCGGCGGATTTCTCTCCCCTGTTCCCTTTAACCCGATGGAGTACAATATCCCTCCAAATATCCTGGAGGCCATAGACACATCCCAACTCCTCGGCCTTGTTGCTGCCGGCCATGCCCTGAAAGACGCCGGTTATGGTCCGGAACGCGATTTTGACCGGAACAGGACTAGCGTCATCCTCGGCGTCACCGGCGCCCTTGAGCTGGTGATACCCTTAGGCGCCCGGCTCGGACACCCAGCCTGGCGTTCCGCGCTGAAAGACGCGGGGGTCTCCGACGAAGTCTCGGCGGATGTGCTTCAGCGGATCTCCGATTCTTACGTCTCCTGGCAGGAGAACTCTTTCCCCGGACTTCTCGGCAACGTGGTCGCCGGCAGGATCAGCAAGCATTTCGACCTGGGAGGGACCAACTGTGTGGTGGACGCGGCCTGCGCAAGCTCCTTCAGCGCCCTGCACCTGGCGGGGATGGAACTGGCCACCGGCAAGTCGGACATGGTGATTACCGGCGGCATAGACACATTCAACTCCATTTTTATGTATATGTGCTTCAGTAAAACACCCGCACTTTCTCCCACCGGCAACGCCAGACCTTTCGATTCGTCGGGTGACGGGACGATTCTCGGCGAAGGCTTGGGGCTGGTGGTAATCAAGCGCCTGAGTGACGCGGAACGCGACAACGACAGGATCTACGCGGTAATCCGCGGCGTCGGATCCTCCAGTGACGGTAAGGGAGAAGCGATCTACGCCCCGAGCGCCACCGGGCAGAAAAAGGCGCTTCTCAACGCCTACAGCCAGGCAGGGATATCCCCTGAAACCATCGGCCTGCTTGAGGCCCACGGCACCGGCACCAGGGTGGGTGACGCGGTTGAAGTAACAGCCCTTCGCGAGGTATTCGGCGAAGCGGATGCGCCATGGTGCTGCCTCGGCTCGGTTAAATCGCAGATCGGCCATACCAAGGCAGCGGCAGGGGCCGCAGGACTGATAAAGGCGAGCCTTGCTCTCCACCACAAGGTCATTCCCCCCACCATCAAGGTGACACAACCTCTGGATGAGGTGACGGCAGCGCGAACACCCTTTTACCTGGCCGCTGAAAAGCGCCCCTGGCTCCAATCCGGCAGGTTGCCGCGCCGCGCCGGCGTGAGCGCATTCGGCTTTGGCGGTTCCAACTTCCATGTGGTACTGGAAGAGTACCGCCCGAATAAAGAAGCCGTTGACTGGGACGGAAATGTACAGATCCTCGCATTCTCGGGCGCTGATGCCGGAGAACTGCAAACAGCCCTTGGCAAGATCCCGACCGGCACCGCCTGGAGCGAGCTGAGGAGCGCGGCAACGTCGTCCCGAAAGGCATTTGACGGCAAAGCCCCCTGCCGCATCGCCCTGGTCGTCGAACGGGACAGGACAAACCTGACCTCTCTTCTTGCCAATGCCCGATCAATGCTGCATGAACGGTCCCAGGGGGCATGGAACACCCCGGACGGCGCCTTTTTCGCCTGCGGCGACCGGCCCGGCAAACTTGGTCTCCTCTTCCCCGGCCAGGGTTCACAGTATACCGGCATGCTCAGGGATATCGCCTGCGCCTTCCCGCTGATGTTCGACACCCTTGCCGCTGCGGATGACGGATATCTTTCCGCAACCGCGGGACGTCTCTCAGACCTGATCTATCCGATCACCCCTTTTTCCGGCGAGACCAGGGAGATGCAGGAATCAGCGCTGCGCGCAACCGAGGCAGCCCAGCCGGCCATCGGCGCTGCCAGCCTCGGCCTGCTCAAGGTGCTGCAATCGTTCGGCATGGAAGCTGAAGCACTGGCCGGCCACAGTTACGGCGAACTGACCGCACTCTGCGCGGCAGGACGGCTCGAAGAGACTGACTTCCATGAACTGTCGCGACTCCGCGGCCGGCTCATGGCCAAGGGGGATGGGGACAAGGGGGGAATGCTGGCCGTTTCCGCGCCCCTGTCAACAGTGGAAGAGATCATCTCAACAGAGGGGCTAAACCTTGTAATCGCCAACCGAAACGCCCCGAATCAGGCGGTGCTCTCCGGTGAGAGCGCTGAGCTGGAGCGCGCCGAATCATTGATTTCCTCCCGCAAGATCACCTGTAAACGGCTCTCCGTCGCAGCCGCTTTCCATAGTCCCCTGGTGGCCGATGCTGCTGAACCGTTCAATGCGGCCCTTGATAAAATCGGGTTCAGACCAGGTAAAATACCCGTATTCGCCAACACCAGCGCCGACGAATACCCCACAGACCCTGCCGCCGCCAAGCCGCTCCTTGCCTATCAGCTGGCCAGACCTGTCGAGTTCGTCGGCATGATCGAGGCGATGTATGAGGCGGGGGTCCGGACATTTGTCGAGGTAGGCCCCGGATCCCGGCTTGCCGGCCTGGTCAGGGCGATCCTCGGAGATCGCGACCATACTGCAATCGCCGTTGATTCTTCATCAGGCAAACGTTCCGGGATCGTTGATCTTGCCCGCTCCCTGGCCCAGCTCGCAGCGATGGGTCACAACGTGCTGCTTTCCAACTGGGATGAAGGGTACGCACCTCCCGTGATCAACGGCAAAAGACCGGCCATGACCGTGCCTATATGCGGTGCAAACTACGTGAAACCGAGGCCGACAAGACCCCCGGTCGCAACTGTAGCACCCCAGCCACTCGTCAACAAACAGCCTGCTCCGACAACTGCCGCAGCCCTGCGGCATCCGCCGGAAACTCTCTCAGTAGCGTCCGGCTCTTAT
>JBGQDJ010000189.1:0-5832 GCA_041495805.1 Geobacteraceae bacterium | reverse complement strand
TCTCATAGATAAAAAAGGGGTTGTTGCCGATATCTACATGGGACTTAACGATCAGTCCGCGAAAAACATTGAAACGATGATAAAAAGCCTTCTTGCGGAATAGGGCGGAGCGCAGTTTGCCGACATGCGGAGGCGACCCTTGCCGATGCTGCTTTCTCTAGATGACTTCCGTACAGGTCATTAAAATGCAAGCTCAGGCAGTGCCGGCATAAACATGCATGATGAAAACTGGAATCAACTTCCTGTATATCCAGATAATCTGCTTCTCAACAGTATCTATTTTCGCATAATGCTGATTAATATCTTGCGACTTCTCCACTTCTCCGGTGTGAATGCCTTCCAAGTAACTTCAAGTTAATTGCCTGAAATTTCATGATCGACGACACCTGAAGTTGCTTGAAAGAAAGTGGGTTGCCGGTGACGCCGGCCCCCGGCTCGAGCACGAACACTAAATTCAAGGAAGATTTTCATGAAGCTGAAACCGTTGGTCTGCCTGTTTCTGCCGATCTTTACACTTTCCGCCCGACACACTCGCCAATGGCTTCCTCTTTTTCACTGGTGAAGCGGATTCAACAATGGAGTTCCGCTCCAGTACCAGGAGCGCGAAACGGCCTAAATCCGTACGGTTGTGCTTAAACTGAAATAGAGTATATTTAGTAATAGATTCAAAATATACGTACTGGAGGTTAGAATGTTCGCCAAAATCGTAAAATGGTCTGTTGCTGCTCTATGCGGCCTTCTTGCAGCTTGCGCCGTGATAACCGTCAATGTTTATTTCCCGGAAAAAGATGTGAAACAGGCATACAAATCCCTTGATGAGATGCTCCTCAAGCAGGATGGGGGGACTCAACCGCCTGCAGTGCAACAACCATCGGGAGGAACTCCGGCTGGTGAAGAGGAGAAGAAGCCGGCAGAGGTAAAGCCCCAGAGCAGCTTGAACGGCAGCCGTTTTAAACTGTCGATAGTCGCGGTTGCCTTTGCAGCCGAAAACATCGCCGATGACCTTGCGATAGAGATGTCCAGCATGCCGGAAGTTCTAAAGGCATACGATGAAATAAAAGCGAGCCTGCCGCAGCTCAATGCCCTTCGCGACAGCGGCGCGGTTGGTGAAAACAAGCAAGGACTCATCTGGATACTTGACAAAGGGAAACTGGGGGGGAAAGACGCGGTCGTCAAGGCCGCCAACGAAAGTCGCAAGGTGGTGATCACCGGCATGGCCAGGGCTATCCTCAAGATCAACAAGCAACCGGAAACCAAGGCGGCAATGAACCAGGTAATGGGGAAAGCCGCGTCCATGTTTGCCGATGTCCGGCGTGAAGAGGCAAAAGCGGGGTGGTGGATCGAGCTTGCCAACGGCAAATGGGTGCAGAAGTAGATCGTGCTGCCTTCGGTGTTGACTTAATTGAGCGGGGAATGCGCCCGATAGGGTGGTGATATCAGGCACCACTCTTTGTTTTATTAAGAACTAACTCCCGACCCACGGAGGTTGCCTGACCATGGAAACGGAACTGGTGGAACAATTAAAGCGGGTGCTGACGTCACTGGAGCAGCTTCTGCCGAAACCCGTTGCACGCATAAACTGGGCTGCTTGCCATGCGGCCAACTGGCGGCGGCATTCTTTCGCGGGATATCTGGAGCCGATTTTCAATATTGACTCTCTCCAAATGGATGATCTTCTGGGAATAGACAGACAAAAAGAGATCGTGGAGGGGAACACACGCCAATTCCTTGCCGGACTTCCCGCCAACAACATCCTCTTATGGGGGGCTCGCGGCACCGGCAAATCGTCGCTGGTGCGAGCGCTACTCCATACCTATGCCCCCCGGGGGTTACGGGTAATCCAGGTGGACAAGGACGATCTCTCTCATCTACCGGACATTGTGGATGCCATCAAGGATGAGACATACAAGTACATAATTTTCTCCGACGACCTCTCCTTCGATGTGGGGGAATCGAGCTACAAGATGCTCAAGAGCGCCCTTGACGGCTCCGTTTACGCGCCGCCGGAAAACGTCCTGATCTATGTCACCTCCAACCGCAGACATCTCCTTCCCGAGTACGAGAGCGACAACCGGGGAGCGATGATGGTTGAAGGGGAGATCCATCATGGTGAAGCGGCGGAGGAAAAGATATCCTTCTCCGGCCGTTTCGGGATATGGGTCTCGTTTCATCCATGCAGTCAGGAGCAGTATCTACGGGTTTCACGTCAGTGGGCGGAAAAGCTCTGCCGGAAGAACGGCGCTAACCTGGAATGGACCAGTGAGGCGACGGAAGAGGCAATTCACTGGGCAGAGAAAAAGGGTGACCGGAGCGGCCGCATAGCCTACCAGTTCGCCAGCAACTGGGTGGGGCGGAATCTTTTGGGGGCTCATGCTGAAATTTAGAATATGGCTATTATTTCATGATTCAAGGGGTAATTACTCACATGGACAAAGAGATTAAAGAATTGCCGGATGCAGCCGGTGAAGAAAGTTTCGCTGAGCTTTTCGAACAGAGCTACAGGGACAAGGGGAGGATTGAGCCGGGAGAGAAGATTACGGCTCAGGTTCTCAAGATCAGCGGGGATTGGATTTTCCTTAATACCGGAAGAAAAGGTGAAGGGGTCCTGGACAGGAAGGAACTGCTCGATGCCGAGGGTAACCTGACTGTAAAGGAAGGCGATATGATCAGCGCCTGGTTCCTCTCCTCCTCCAACAACGAGATGCGTTTCACCACGAAGCTTGGGGGCGCAGCCGGCCAAAGCCAGCTGGAAGACGCATGGCGTAGCTGCATCCCGGTTGAAGGCTTTGTGGAGAAGGAGGTGAAGGGGGGCTTCGAGGTGAAGGTTGGCGGCGGCATGCGCGCCTTCTGCCCCTATTCCCAGATGAGCCTGAGGCGTATGGACAATGCGGAAACCCTTGTCGGCCAGCATCTGCCGTTCCGGGTCACCGAATACGGCGAAAAGGGGCGAAACATAATAGTTTCCCGCCGAGCGATCCTGGAAGAAGAGCGGAGGCAGCAAAGAGAGGAACTCCGTGATACCCTGCGGGAAGGGATGACGGTCAAAGGCACGGTTTCCTCAATCCGTGATTTCGGGGCCTTTGTTTCCATAGGGAGCGTGGAAGGATTGCTGCCCATTTCCGAGATAGCCTGGGGGCGTGTCTCCGATATCCGCGAGGTTCTCTCAGTTGGGCAGGAGTTGGATGTAGTGGTCAAGCAGATCGATTGGGACAACGACAAGTTTTCTTTCAGCATCAGGGAAACCCTTGCCGACCCCTGGGAGATGGTGACTCAATCCTGCCCGGAAGGGTCGTTTCATACAGGCACGGTCGCCCGTTTGACAGCCTTCGGCGCTTTTGTCACCCTTGCTCCAGGGGTGGACGGACTTATCCACATCTCCAGACTGGGCGCTGGCAAGCGGATCAGCCATCCCCGCGAGGTGCTGAAGGAAGGGGAAAGAGTGGAAGTAAAAGTGGAGAGCGTGGACCGGGAAAACCGGCGACTATCCCTTGTATTGGCCGGCCCGGCACGGGCAGCGGATGAGGAAGAAGCGGTGCTGGAAACCTTCCGCACTCAGGCCGCGGCCGAAGCAGGCAGCTCCATGGGATCGCTGGGGGACCTGATGAAAGCGAAACAGGAGAAGCGAAAGAAATAAGCAATTTCAGGCTGAAGGCTGAAGACTGAAGTGGAAAACCTTAACGATCACAACTGCTCAAGATAATTGAACTTAAGTGGCGAAGAGGCAGGATTATTTATCGAATTACCGTCAGCCTTCAGTCTTCAGCCTAATACCCAATTCATACCTCTATCCTGAACTCGGCGCCATCTCCGGCATTGCGCACGGTCAGACGCCCCCCCATATTTTTCTCGATTATGTTTTTCGAGATGAAGAGGCCGATGCCGGTTCCCAGCCCGTTTTCCTTGGTGGTAAAGTAGAGATCGAAGATATTGTCGATTATCTCCTCCTTGATGCCGCCGGCGTTGTCGGTAACGGCAACGACGGACCTCCCTTCTTCCATCCAGGCGCGCACTTTCACCCGAGGTTCGGCCGATCCTCTTTCCAGAAGCGCGTCCCGGGCATTCATCAGGATGTTGAGAAACGCCTGGGCGTATTCTCTGGGGAAACCCCTTGTCTCCATCTCCTCGGAGGCATCGACCTCAACAGCTATCCGATATTCCCGGAAATTTGCCTCGACGAGCGAAACGGTGTTCATGACTACCTGATTTATCTTGAACCAGCTCTTTTCCTTGTCCGGTTTGAAAAAATTCCTGAAATCATCGATGGTCTGTGACATGTGAAAGATGATACCCATCGCCTTGGCGATGGTATCATCGAGGTGCTCCCTGGTGAGATTGCCGATTCCATAAGTCAGGCCGAGTCCCTGGATGGTTAGCCCAAGCGCATTGAGGGGCTGGCGCCACTGGTGGGCGATTGTGCCGATCATTTCTCCCATGGCAGCCTGGCGGCTTTGCTGCAGGAGCAGCCGGTCCTTTTCCCGAAGCTCTTCCATTGTCCGAATGCGTTCGGCGGTTTCCGCCTGCAGCGCCGACTCGGCGTGGCGACGGCGATCCTCCAGTTCGAGGTTGTCGAGGGCGAAGGAGATATCCGCGGCGATCTGTTTCAGCAGGTTGATGAACTGCCATTTGAAGAAATCCTTTTCAGCCGCATATATGTTCAGGACGCCGGTCATCTCGCCGTTCAATTTCAGGGCAATTGCCGCCGAGGACCTGAAGCCGCAAGCCCTCCCCCTTTCCCGCCAGGGACGGGTGCTTGGGTCGCCGAGGAAATCGTTGCAGATGAAATAACTTCCTTCCCTGATTGCCATTCCGGTAGGGCCGACCCCTTTAGCGCCTTTCAGGCCCGAAACGTTGAGGCCGTCCAGATAGCCGGTCTCGCCAAAGGAGGCCACCGGCACAACCTGTCTCGACTCCCTATCCAAAATCCCGATCCATGCCAGTAGAAACCCGCCATGTTCGACCACGACCCGACAGACCTCGCTGAAAAGGGTATCGCGATCTACGGAATAAACAATGGCCTTGCCGGTCTCGCTCAGAACCGCATAGAGCCGGTTCAGGCGAAGGAGGCTTTCTTCGGTTTTCTTCAGTTCGGTGATATCGGCAATTGCCGTGCGGCATAATGTCGCGCCTTCGTCATCTAGGGACGGTACACTTGACAACTGTGCATGAATCGTATCGCCCCCTTTTGCGACGATCCAGAGTTCCGTGACGACCGGATCATGGGTATGCTTAACCTGCCGGAGGTGTTCCAGGAATTTCCCGGACTCATTCTTCTGAACATAGGATTTGAATGGCATGCCGATGAGCATTGCCCTTGATGTCCCCAGCAATCTGGCGCCGGTCAGGTTTATTTCCCGTATAATTCCCTTGTTGTCCAGTGTGGCATATCCGAGCGGGGCAAAGTCGTAGAGGTGAGAATAGCGATCTCGGGATATCTCCAATTGGTGATGTGCATCAAGCAGTTGCTGGTTTTTTGTTTCCAGTTCCAGACGATTTGTTTCAAGTTGCATTGTCCGTTCGAAAACCCGATGCTCCAGCTCCTCATGGGTGCGGAGCAGTTCTTCCTCCAGTTTTTTCCGTTCGAGTATCTCGGCCTGCAGCGCTTCGTTGGCAATCGCGAGTTCCGTGGTACGTTCGCTGGTGCTGTTTTTATGACCTAAAGTCTTACTCACGATCACACCTCCAGGGAAAAACGGAATTTGCTTTTGCATCTCAAGTCCGAAGCGCTTGTCTTCCGATCGGCAAACTTGTACAATCCTGTCCCATGGAATATATTGCCGATCTCCATATCCATTCCCCCTATTCCCGCGCGACCAGCAGGGAGAGCACGCTCGC
>JBGQDJ010000188.1:0-5834 GCA_041495805.1 Geobacteraceae bacterium | reverse complement strand
GGCTTGACCGGCTTGACCGTGGCCGAGTACTTCCGCGACGTCGAGAAGCAGGACGTGCTTCTCTTCATCGACAACATCTTCCGATTCACGCAGGCGGGCTCCGAAGTCTCGGCCCTTCTCGGACGCATGCCGTCCGCCGTCGGATATCAGCCGAACCTTGCCACCGAAATGGGCGAGCTGCAGGAGCGGATCACTACTACCAGCAAGGGTTCCATCACCTCGGTGCAGGCGATCTACGTTCCCGCCGACGATTTGACCGACCCGGCCCCGGCAACAGCCTTTGCCCATCTCGACGCGACAACCGTTCTTTCTCGGCAGATCGCCGAGCTTGGCATCTACCCGGCCGTTGACCCGCTCGACTCCACCTCGCGTATCCTCGATCCGCTGGTTATCGGCGAAGAGCACTATGCCGTCGCCCGTTCGGTGCAGTACGTCTTGCAGAAGTACAAGGACCTCCAGGACATCATCGCCATCCTCGGCATGGACGAACTCTCAGAGGAGGACAAGCTGGTAGTTGCTCGCGCCAGAAAGATCCAGCGATTCCTCTCCCAGCCGTTTCATGTCGCCGAGACATTCACCGGCACCCCCGGCAAGTACGTCGAACTCGAAGACACCATCAGGGGATTCAAGGAGATCGTTGCCGGGAAGCACGATGACGTTACCGAGCAGGCGTTTTACATGGTCGGCACCATTGAAGAAGCGCTTGAAAAGGCTAAGAAGCTGGCGGTTTAAAGAAACAGGCTGAAGGCTGAAGGCTCAACAAGTCTTAGCATTTGCCACTTGCCTGCCGCCTTTTGCCCAAAAGGATTTTATATATGGCTGAACTACTCAAATTTGAACTTGTAACACCCCAGAGAAAAGTTGTGTCGGAGGAAGTGGATGAAATAACCGCGACCGGCACGCTGGGTGAATTCGGCATCCTCCCAGGCCATGCGCCTTTCCTTTCATCGCTCAAGATCGGCGAGCTTTCCTATAAGAAGGGTGGAACGGTCTATCACCTGGCGGTGAATGCTGGCTATTTTGAAGTGGTTAACGACGTGGTAACCGTACTCGTGGACTCCTCCGAACGCGCCGAAGAGATAGACCTGGAACGGGCGAAGAGGGCCCAGGCCAGGGCAGAGGAAGGACTGAAGAGTGTGTCGCAGGAAGACAAGGAGTATAAAGAAATGGAGTTTGCCCTGCAAAGGGCGCTGATCAGGATGCAGGTGGCTGCCAAGGCTGCCAGACGATAAACAACTAAATATATGCAGAACTGAAAGAGCGACCCTGGTCGCTCTTTTTTTTCTTCGTTATCTTTCCGGCACGGAGTATTATGCCGGTAAAGCTGAATACATGAATAGAGCGGGAAATTATGAAAAAGCCTCTGATCGCCTTAACCATGGGGGACCCGTCCGGGGTAGGGCCGGAGATAATCGCAAGGGCTCTGGCCAATCCCGATATCATGGAGATATGCCGGCCACTGGTTCTGGGGGATGCCGGGGCGATGGAGCGGGCTATTACCGTTACCGGAGTCAATCTCGAACTGAGAACCGTGGATGCGGTTCCACGGGGAGAAGCGACCGGGCATGGCGTCATTCATCTCCTTCCACTTTCCACTCTCTCGCCTGCTGAAATGGAGTATGGAAGACCGGGCATCGCGGCGGGCGAGGCGATGTACCGATATATTACCGAGGCGGCGCGTTTATGCGTCTCGGGCCAGGCAGCCGCGATGGCCACCGGCCCGATCAGCAAGGAGGCGATGAACCGCGCAGGACATCGATATCCGGGACACACGGAACTCCTAGCGGACTTGACCGGTGCTGAAGAGTTCGTCATGATGCTCGCCGGGGAGAGGCTGAAGGTAACGCTCGTCACCATCCACGAGGCGCTGAGGGATGTCCCGCGATTGCTCACTTTCGATAAGGTGCTTTCGACCATCAGGATCACCCACCACGATGTAAACCGCTACTTCCGCAGGAATCCGCGTCTCGCGGTGCTGGCGCTCAATCCCCACTGCGGTGAGGGCGGGCTGTTCGGCGATGAGGAGCAACGGATCATCGGTCCGGCGGTTAAAACCGCAAAGAGTGAAGGGATAGATGTCGTCGGCCCCCTTTCGGCGGATACCCTTTTTCATTTTGCCGCTCAAGGCGCTTATGAAGCCGTGATTTGCATGTATCACGACCAGGGTCTGATACCTCTGAAGCTCCTCCATTTTGACGACGGTGTGAACATCACTCTGGGGCTTCCCATCATCCGAACCTCAGTGGACCATGGAACGGCATACAATCTGGCCGGAACCGGCACTGCGTCGGCATTGAGCATGACGACGGCGATCAGGATGGCTGCGGCAATGGCGGGGGTCAGGGACCGGGGGCCAGCGACCAGGGACCAGGGGGAAAGCATTTGAAGCGGTTTTTCTTGATCAGCATTGCCATCATCGGTCTCTATGCCGCTTATATCGGCATTTCTCTCTTCTTCCTTCCATCGGTCGCGGGGCTTGCCGACCGCAAGGCGAATATGACCATCCAAGTGAGGGACTGGAAGGGTAATTACCAGACCTTTGCGGTGGGTCCTAAGAACCGCTACTGGACTCCGTCGGGGCGTATCCCGGCGGAGATGAAGTGGGCAGTCATCGTTGCCGAGGATTCCAATTTTTACAGGCATGAGGGGGTTGACGTAAAGGCCCTCAAGAATGCCATCAAGTACGACCTGGAGAAGAAGAGCTTTGCCCGCGGCGCATCCACCATCACCCAGCAGGTGGCGAAGAACCTCTATCTCTCCAGGGAAAAGAGCATTACGCGCAAGATAAAGGAGATCATTCTTGCCAAGCGGATGGAGGAAGAGCTGACCAAGGGGAGGATCATCGAACTCTATCTGAATGTGGTTGAACTGGGGCCGATGGTCTACGGCATCGGACACGGCGCCAGGTACTATTTCGGCAAACCGGCGTCGACGCTCACCCCCCGTGAGTGCGCATTTCTTGCCGCCATGCTCCCCGGTCCGCGGTTGGCGTACAATCCATATAAGAATCTGGCCAAGGTATCGAAGCGCTCCAACTTGATCCTCGGGATGTTGCGGGCCAAAGGGGTGTTGTCTGATGATGAATACCGGGCGGCGATGGCGCAGGAGCCAAATATCGCCGGGCTGCAGCGAAAGGTTGACTTCAGCATCGCCCGCTCGGAGGCGGTGCAGACGCCCATGACCAGCGCTCTCCGACTCCTTCCCGGGACCGACGAATTGCCGGCAACGGAGGGTGCAAAAGGTCCAGAAGAGATCGGGGAGCCGCCCGCCAATCCCACCGAAACGGGTGGGGATGCCCCACAGGAAGATCCCCCTGTCAAGGTTCCCGGGGATGGGTCGGTAACGGATTAGAGGGGGAGAGAGCTCTTCCCAACCTTAAATTCTTCGTCTGTGATGCTTGATTCTTTTTCGGCCATGATGTCTCCTTTCATTAAGCTTTTTCCATATCCCTCGTTTCAGCCAAGTTCAGGATCTCTTCTTCTTCGACGCCGTCATTGCACGCCGTTGTGAACGCCGCAAACCAGGCACTAATTCCCTTTTGCTCTTTATCGATATGCTCAATTTCTCAGAATGAGAATGTCTCGGAATAGAAGAATAAATACTGCATGCATAATACCTTGATGCTTGCGGAGGGGCGTTTTATTTTGAATCAATTCGATCAAAGTGCCTCGTATTGACAATTAAACAATCCGGGATACAGTTATACAGGGTGATTTTATCATGAATAATTCCCTAAAAAACCTCCCCTTTGCCCATGGCTGGAAGAGGTATGTATTGTTTCTTTCCTCGGTCGGAAAATCCACCGCACCTTCGAAGTCAGTTCCCTGCCGCAAGCGCTTCCCATTATACTTGGTATCATCAATGTACGAGGACGAATCACCCCTGTTCTAGACCTGCGGAAACGCTTCGGGTTTTTCCGGGCAAGAGCTCGCTCATTATTATCATTGTTTCATCGCAAAGAGTTCGTAACTGCGCGTTGCGCTGGCGGCCGACCGTCTGGACGGCGTCATCGTATCAGCAGTGCAGGAAATTATCAGGCCGGAGCGGATACTGCCGAATGCTTAGGGGAAGGAATCGAGTAACAAGGGATGAAAAGAGGCCGTTGCCGGAGGTACGCGAGATGACAGACAATGAACAAAACTGCAAGTTTTCGCAGGAGAAATCTGAACGTAAAGAGACTGACGAAACAGGCGAAGTGGTCATGGTCGTCGAGCAGATAAGGAATATCAGCGAACGCAAAAAAATGGAGAATGATATACGGGAGAATGAAGCGAAGTTCCGGGCAATTTTCAACAATGCCCGCGATGGAATCTTCCTCATTGATGCTGATTCAACATTCATTGACTGTAATAATGCGGCGTGCAATTTATACGGGTGTGACAAAGATGAACTGCTGACAGTTAATCCAACTTCCATGTCTCCGCCTGTGCAACCGGATGGTCGGAATTCCAAGGTGAAAGCGGAAGAGATCCTTGCCGCGGCCTTGCGAAACGAGCCGCAACTCTTCGAGTGGAGACAGAAGAAGTTCGACGGCACCCAGTTTGACGTTGAAATTCAATTGAACCGTTTCGAACTCACTGGCGAGCCGATGCTCCTGGCGGTAGTACGGGACATCACATGGCGGAAGCACTCCGAACACGCTTTGCAGTTGGAACGGCAGAAATTGCTTTCCATGCTGGAAAACATTCCCGGCTTTGTCTGCGTTCAGGCGCCGGACCATATCATATCGTTTGCCAACCGCTATTTCCGGGAGCACATCGGTGAGGTGGAGGGCCGTTATTGTTATCAGGTCTTCCATGGCCGGGATGAGCTTTGCGAGGAGTGTCCGCCCCGCAGGGTATTCGAGGAGGGGAAACCGCTGGTATGGGAGGTAACGTGCATCGATGGCCGGACGTACCAGGTCAATGATTACCCATTCGCGGATATTGACGGTAACCCGCAGATTCTGCAACTGGGTATTGACATAACCGAACGAAAGCGGCTGGAGGAAGCCCTGCGAAAGAGCCAGGATGAGCTTCTCGCCCAGCACAGGGAGCTTACGAACCTGTTTCTGCAGGTGGAGCATCAGGCCCACCATGACGTGCTTACCTCCCTCCCCAATCGCTCCCTCCTCGCCGACCGCATCCAACAGGCCATCCTCATTGCCCGCCGCAACAAGAATCAGGTGGCGGTCATTTTCGTGGACCTGGATAACCTTAAATTCATCAATGACAGCATGGGGCACGACTTCGGCGATGAGCTCCTCAGAACCACGGCCGAGCGCCTAAAAGGATGCGTCCGGGCAAGCGACACTGTGGCCAGGCAGGGGGGGGACGAATTCGTCATCATCATTTCCGGTACGGCGGCGGAAGATTTCGTCGCGGAAATCGCCGGAAAGATCAGGGAGGCGATCTCCCGGCCCGTCACGCTCAAGGACCATGAAATGACCGTAACGTGCAGCATCGGCATCAGCATCTTTCCCAAGGACGGTGATGACGTGCAGACCCTGATCAAGAACGCCGACGTGGCGATGTACAGGGCCAAAGAGATGGGACGCGACAACTTCCAGTTCTATTCTGAGGAACTGAACGCCAGGTCCATGACGCGCATGACCATGGAGAGGCATCTGCGCAGGGCGCTGGAGAATAACGAGTTTACCCTCCACTACCAGCCCAAGGTGAGCCTGCGTTCCGGCCTTATTACCGGCATGGAGGCGCTGCTGCGCTGGCGAAATCCCGAGCTGGGGATGGTTTCTCCGCTAAGCTTCATTTCCCTGGCGGAGGAGACCGGCCTCATCTGCCCGATCGGGGAGTGGGTGCTGAGAACCGCATGCGCGCAGAACAGGACCTGGCAGG
>JBGQDJ010000187.1:0-5846 GCA_041495805.1 Geobacteraceae bacterium | reverse complement strand
GGACAGGGTACAGCGTACAAGGCACAGGGTTTTTACTGTCCGCTATCCCCTGTACGCTGTACCCTGGGGTTACCATGAAACCTGATGAATTTGCAATATCAGTGGAAAAAGGGGAGATCGCTCCCCTTTATTATTTCCATGGCGACGAGCCGTATCTCATCGAAAGGGCGGTCAAACGTCTGATGGGCCTGACTGTCCCACCCGATTCGCGGGATTTCAACCTGGACATCTATTACGGAAAGGAGTGCAAGGGTGATGAGATAGCAACCGCCGCCCAGACCCTTCCGATGTTTGCTGAGAGGCGTGTTGTGCTGGTCAGGAGAAGCAGTGAAATCCCGGCGCCTGCATTGGAAAAATTGACGGAATACGTGGCCGATCCCTCCCCATCCACCTGCCTGATCTTCGAAGGTGAAAAGATCGACCAGCGCAAGAAGTTTTTCCTGGAGATCAAGAAAAAGGGTGTGCTGGTGGAGTTCAAGCGCCTCTACGAGAACCAGCTGGCCCCCTTCATCAGGGAAGAGGCAACCGCGTACGGTAAGAAGGTGGAGCCCGCGGCCCTGGAGATGCTTATTTATCTGGTCGGTAACAACCTGCAGGAACTGGCCGCTGAGATGGAAAAGGTTGCCACCTTTATAGGCAGCAGGGACGTAATCAGGATGGCGGACATAAGGGAGATAGTTTCCGACACGAAGGTGGACACTGTCTTTGAGTTGGCCGATGGCCTGGGGAGAAAAGAGACGGGGAAAGCGCTCCGGAGCCTGAATACCATCCTCCGTGACGGGGAAGCGCCGCTCATGATTCTGGCAATGTTGACCCGCCACTTCCGCCAGCTCTGGAGGGTGAAGGAGTTGTGCGAGAAAAGGGTCCCAACCCAGGATATCAGCAAGGCGACGGGGATAAACCCGTACTTCATGAAGGGTATAGTGGAACAGGCGAGAAATTACCGGCTTTCGGAGTTCAAGGGGATTTTCCAGCGCTTGTTTGAAACCGACCTGGCGCTGAAGACGAGTGGCGGTAAACCTGCCAACCTGATGGAGTGCCTGGTGATGGATATCTGTGGGAAAGGGGCGGGCCGAAGGGCATCGTAATCTGTCGGCAAATAAAAAAGGGACCTTCGGGTCCCTTTTCCGTTAAAATATGAAATAAATTTGGCTAGCCCAGTGTACCTACCAGTCTGGTCAGCCGGGAGACATTGCGGGAGGCGTTGTTGGGGTGAATGATCCCTTTTGACGCTGCGGAGTCGATTACCGGGATGGCGGCGGCCAGTGCTTCTTTTGCGGCGGCGGGATCTTTTCCCGCTGCTGCTTCGCGCACGCGCTTTATGAAGGTCCGCAGGGTGGAGCGGACATGCTTGTTTCGCTCGTATTTCTTCTCGTTCTGCTTGATTCTTTTTATGGCCGATTTGTGATGAGCCAAACTGCACCTCCGGTTTATCGTAAAAGGGTTAACTGTTTTCGAAAGTAATTTTTATACCATTTGGTGTTATTGCTGTCAAGGGAAAAATATCTATCCTTCAAGCACGACTTCGATCCGGTCTCCAGGTTTAACTACCCCCCCATGCAACACCCTGGCGAAAATACCCTCTTTCGGCATCACGCAGTCACCGGCCTGATGATAGATTGCGCAGCGGGTGTGGCACTCCTTACCGATCTGGGTTATCTCGATGAGCACATCACCCACGGTCAGCCGTGTGCCAATTGGGAGGGAGGGAAGGTCAATCCCTTTGGTGGTTATATTTTCCGCAAAGTCGCCGGTATCCACGTCAAGGCCCATGCGCTGCATTTTTTCGATGCTCTCCAGGGCCAGAAGGCTCACCTGCCGGTGCCACTCCCCGGCGTGGGCATCGCCGACAATGCCGTGCTCCTCCCGCAGTTCCACCGAGGCGACGGGGGTTTTCCGCTCTCCCTTATTTTCGCTTATACAGACGGCAATGACTTCAGCGGACATCTTGTTGCCTCCATTTGGGTTGATATTGTTTATAGCAAATAAGCATAAGAGAAAGCAATCATCATAAGCGTTAATTGCGACATCTTTAAGGTTTTCAGGTGGAAAAGACGACAACTGATCTCTGGAAAGGGTAAATTGGGTGAGCAGCGGGAATCTGCTTGACGGGGGGTTGCATATTTGCGTAATATTGGCAAAATGCGTCACGGTGGTAATGTAAATAAAGAAAAACTGCTCTACGTCGAGACTTTCGGCTGCCAGATGAACGTAAGCGATTCCGATAAAATCATGGCGCTTTTGAAGGGGATCGGCTACAGTCACACCAATGATTCTTCCCTGGCGGACCTGATCATTCTCAACACGTGCAGTGTCAGGGCCAAGGCGGAACAGAAGGTCTACAATCGCCTGGGCGGATTCAAGGGGCAAAAAAACAGGAACCGCAGCCTGATACTCGGCGTCGGCGGTTGCGTTGCCCAGCAGGAAGGTGAACGGCTTCTGGAAGCCGTCCCCTATCTGGACATCGTCTTCGGCACCCACAACCTCCATATGCTCCCGGAGCTGGTGCAGGCTGCCGAAAAGGGTGAAAGGCTTTCACAGACCGCTTTTCACGATAACGGGATTCGGCTCGATCTCTTTCCCGCCGTGGACGGTGAAGGGGGCGTTTCACGTTTCGTCACGATCATTCAGGGGTGCGATAATTATTGTTCCTACTGCATTGTCCCCTATGTCAGGGGGCGCGAGATCAGCCGCCGATCAGCGGAAATAATAGATGAAATCCGGGAAATGGCCGATAAAGGTGTCAGGGAAGTGACCCTCCTGGGGCAGAATGTGAACTCATACGGCCTGAAGAGCCCCGGCGAGCCTGATTTTGCATCTCTTCTGCGGCTTGTGGCCGAGGTCCCCGGAATTGAGCGGATCCGTTTCAGCACTTCCCATGCCAAGGATATTTCCCAGCCACTTATTGACTGTTTTGCCGAACTCCCCAAGCTGTGCGGCCACATGCACCTGCCGGCCCAGTCTGGAAGCGATGCCGTTCTGGACAGAATGAACAGGGGGTACACCCGCCGTCAGTACCTGGAAAAGATAGCTGCCCTGAAAGCGGCTCGTCCCGGCATCCAGATCACCGGGGACATGATCATCGGGTTCCCGGGTGAGAGCGAGGCTGATTTTTCCGAGACCCTCTCCCTTATGGAAGAGGTGCGGTATGCCGATCTCTTCTCGTTTATCTATTCGGTACGGCCGGAAACCAGAGCAGCGGGATATCCGGATGACATAAGCCACCGGGAAAAGCAGGAACGGCTGGAACGGCTCCAGGCCCGGCAGCGCGAAATGACCCTGGAGCGCAACAAGAGCTTTGTCGGCTCACGGCAGCAGCTCCTTACTGAAGGTGTCAGCAGGCAAGGGGACCAGCTTTTCGGCAGGAGTTCCGGCAACCGGGTTGTTAATTTTGCCTCTGATCCCGCCCTGATCGGCTCCATGGTGGAGGTCACCATTATCAAAGCTTTCCAGAACTCGCTTCTGGGGGAGATAGAGGGGACAGTGACCAGTGACCAGTGACCAGCAACCAGCAACCAGCAACCAGCAACCAGTTACCAGCTACCAGCTACCAGTTACCGATTTATAGAGGTTTTTCCATGTATCATAAAATGAATGTTTTCGGGTTTACCCTTGATCCCATTGCGCAAAGGCCGGTTGTCATCCTCAAGGATGTGGAAGACGCAAATACCATCCCCATCTGGATCGGCTCCATGGAGGCGGTATCCATCGCGGCCGAGCTTATCAGTAAAGACATATCGTCCCATTCGGACCGGGGAGACCTGCTCTCCAAGCTTCTGGAAAAAATGGATATGAAAGTGACGATGATTTCCATCGACACCTTGAATGACGGCGTCTTTTCAGCTACCGTAACAATATGCTGCGAGGAGAGCGAAATAAGGCTTAACGTAAGGCCTTATGAAGCGCTGATAATATCCCTCAAATACAAGATGCCTGTAATGGTGGCCGACGAGGTGATGGCGCGGGGCTCCATGCTGGCGATGAATGATGAAACGATCGCGCGTGAGAACGATGCACGCCGTTTTATTGATTTCCTGGAAAATATCGAACCGTCGGCCCTGGGAAAATACCCCATGTAACGGCAGGTAGAGACAGCAGGGAGAGGTAAAGGTAAAGGTAAAGGTAGAGAAAAGGCCTTTGATTATACTTAACCTTTACCTCTACCTTTTCCTGCCACCTTTGGAGGCATAATGCGCAAGGAATCCTTTGTTTTTTTGCAGAAGCTGGTGGCAGCGCCCAGCCCTTCCGGTTACGAACAGCCCGCCCAGCGTGTATTTCGCGAATATGTCGCCCCCTTTGCACAGGTTTCGACAGACGTCATGGGAAACGCATGCGCCTTTATCAAGGGAACGCGGAAGGAGTCCCCGCGTGTAATGCTGATCGGGCATTCAGATGAGATCGGCTTCCAGGTCAAGTATATCGATGACAACGGTTTTATCTATTTCGGCGCCATAGGGGGGGTGGACCCCCATCTGCTACCCGGACAGCGGGTTCATATCCAAGGCGTGAAGGGTGTTGTGCTCGGCGTGGTCGGCAAGAAACCGATCCACCTCATGGAGGCGAAGGACCGTGATACGGTGGTCAAACTCGACAGCCAATATATGGATATCGGCGCTTCCAGCAAAAAGGAGGCCGAACAGATGGTCCGGGTCGGTGACCCGGTAACCTTTTCCTGGGGACTGGAAAAACTTCATGGAGACAGGGTAACCTCGCGCGGGTTTGACGACAAGGCTGGCAGTTTCGTTGTAGCCGAGGTGCTGCGGCAGATTTCCGGGGCCGCGAAAAAACTCCAGATCGACCTTTACGGGATTTCTTCCGTGCAGGAAGAAGTGGGCCTGCGGGGAGGGGCCACCAGCAGCTATTCAATAGATCCGGACATCGGCATCTGTGTCGAGGTCGATTTTTCCACCGACCAGCCCGATGTGGAAAAAAAGCATAATGGCGATGTGGGTCTGGGGAAGGGACCTATTCTCCCCCGTGGCCCCAATATAAACCCGCCGCTATTTGAACTTCTTGCCGATACAGCCAGGCGGGAGAAGATACCGGTCCAGTTCACCGGTATACCGAAGGCATCCGGCACCGACGCGAATGTCATGCAGATTTCCCGGGGGGGTGTGGCTACCGCGCTGGTAAAGATACCTCTCAGGTACATGCACACTCCGGTGGAAGTCCTCTCTCTTGCCGACCTTGACAATGCCGTCAAACTCATTGTGGCGACCCTTTATCGCATCAAGGAAAAAGAGTCTTTCATTCCCAAGTGAGAACCAGGCAAAGGTAAAGGTAAAGGTAGAGAAAGAGCATGAAAGGCTTCCCGGTTTTACTTTACCTCAACCTCAACCTTTACCTGTATTTCCAGCCCCTTTTCCCTTGACTAAAACAGCCGCCTGTACTAATTTTATCTTCAACCTGAATAGAGCAAATCAAGCAATTGTCAAAACGACCCCATCACCTGATCGGCGCAAACCTGAAAATCAATAATCCTTTGAATTTCTTAGCGTCTCCGCGCCACCGCGCGAGCAACTGCCGTTTTCACGTTGATATTTCCGAACAAACGCAAAGGAGTCTGCGATGTTAGATGAAAATATTCCCGAAGGGCTCACATTTGACGATGTCATGCTCGTCCCGTCCCATTCTGAAGTCCTGCCGCGGGATGTGGATCTGACTACCCGTTTGTCGCGCAATATCGCCCTGAACATACCCCTGGTCAGCGCCGCCATGGATACCGTGACCGAGGCGCGCACCGCCATCTGCATGGCTCGGGACGGGGGAATCGGCTTCATCCATAAGAACCTGACCATCGCGGAGCAGGCCATGGAGGTGGACAAGGTCAAGAAGAGCGAATCCGG
>JBGQDJ010000186.1:0-5857 GCA_041495805.1 Geobacteraceae bacterium | reverse complement strand
CAATTACAGGTGGCACAAAATCAACCACCCCCAGCCCCTCCTTATGAAGGGGGGGGAGTCCTTAAAATCCCCCTCCTGGTTCAGGAGGGGTTAGGGGTGGTCAAGTGTCAGCTTGAAAGCTCATTGTAATAATCAGAGAATCAGAGAGGCATTTCTGGACTGAAGTCAAGTTCTCAGGATATGAACCGGGAATTATGACGGTCCGGGAAATCGCAGGGGGAGATGGTTATGATGAGGTTGTGTCTTTGTTTCAGTTGAAGTCAATCAGGCCGATATGAGCCGCGACCGCAACGGCTTGGGGCCTGTTTGTCACTCCGAGTTTCTGCATGACGTTGTAAACGTGGAAGTTGACGGTTCTTTGACTTATCCCCAGGATTACAGAGATGTCCCAGGAAGTTTTCCCCTGTTGCAGCCAGTTGAGGACTTCCTTTTCCCGAACGGAGATAACGACGTTATTTGCGTTTTGCTGTTCTTTGTTGAAGATATGTGAAAGCGCCTGGTGCAGGTGGGGAGTGACGAATTCCAGTATGGCTTCAAAACGCCTGTTGCATTCAAGGGAGGGGCCTGAAAAGCAGAACATGCTCCCGTTCTTGTCCGTCAATGCGGGCCTTGCGCCATAGGAATAGCCGTCTCTCATACCGAAATCAAGACAGAGCGAAACAATCTCTTTTTCTTCTTCGAGCCTCATTTTCGTGTCGGACCACTTTTGCAGCCCGTAGTGCCTGAAGTTCTCTTTCACGACAACATCCGCCTGGATGTAGTTCTGTATGAATTCGGAGAGCCATTGTTCGGGAAAACTGATGTTAAGACGATGAGCTACGACAATTCCGTCAGTGCTGTCATGACAGCCCAGAAAGGCATGGGCAAAATCAAAAGGTAGCATCTCCCGCAACTTCGGAAAAAGGTCTTTGAAATCCTTTTCATCTTCGCAGGAAACGCACTTGTGGACGAATTCGAGGAGTTTTATTGCATCGCAGCCTGAAAGGAAACGACTCAGGTCCGGAGGGTTAGATGTAGATGTGGGAATCCCTTCACTTCTAGCATACATTAATGCACCTCGCTATTACTGCTTTGGAGTTGCCGTCTGCTGATGTTGTTGCGGGGAATATTGCAACTATGTCGGATTTCAATCAGAATGTCAATGGGTTAAGATTCCGTCACGAGTACATGTTTGCCAGTCAGCTTGCCGAAGATTTATCATAAAACTCCTCCGGGCAACTGGAGTTCAGACATTGGCAGATTAACATGATTACACCTTTGTGGGGATTTTTCACCTGTCACAAATTGCAGGTAGAGTGACAGGTGGCTTTGAGGAAAGTCCGAAATGGTCCCGGTTGGTGGATCAGCAGAAGTCAATCAGGCCGGAATGAACCGCGACCGCAACAGCCTGGGTCTGCTCGTCGCCTTAGATAAAGACGATCCACTCACTTTTCTGCGACTGCTTCAAACCGGATCAAACATCTTCTCCTTTACCTCTCCATAGAACTCCACAACACCATCTTTCCAACCTTGTTCCCATACTTCAAGCATCGGTCCGGGAAGGCCGTCCCTGCTGAGGAGGTTCGGGTCGTCCAGGTCGTGAAGGACTGCCATCAGGTATTCGCCGATACCCTGCTCCGCCGTGCCGATATCGTGAGGGCCGCAACCCTGTTCCCTCGCGGTTTTGTACTGAAGGGCCACATAAAGTATTTCCCCGGAAGCGGAGGGCTTGGCGAACATCAGCCCCTCCTTTTTCCCCTCATTGTAGTAGAACTCTTCCAATGTATTATTCCTTTCTACACGTCGCTCAATCTCCCGTTTCAAATCAGCACTCTCTTTCACATTTTCTCCCGCAGGCAACGGTTTTCCTGGATTTGGTGATTCATCACTGGAATATATAAATTTGCGGCTATCTTATCAAGAACTTTTGCGCAAATCACCCCAATGACGAGGAATCACACGCGTTATAATATGCGAAAAATCTTTCCAATTACCGTGGGTTTTAGAGTTTGGCGTCGCCGGATTTGCCTGGTTATATGGTAACATGCTTATTTACTTGACAAAATCGCACTTAAGAGTATTTTTATCCGTGTTAAGACGTAGCTGATTTGTCGGCTCTGATATTTTTCAAGATGAGACCTGCTAATAAAGAAGATATCCTCTTTTCACTCTAAGGGAAGTGGTTATCGTCGCCCGATTCTCCGTCCACTTTGTTCTGACTCCGGATATAATGAAAAGGAGCAATATGAGTCGTATCGAAGATGCACTTGCCAAGGCAAATGAGAAGCGAACTGAAGGTGGCAAGCATGGAATCGACGCTCAAAATGTAATAATGGAAAAATGCGTCCCGGCTAAAGGTAAGAGGGTATGGATGAGCGCCGTCGGGCTTGTAATTCTCCTGGGGAGCGGATTATATCATTTTGCCGCGGAAGCTTTTCGCATTAATACATCCAAACCCGTCGATGTCATAGAAACAGGGAAATCTCTCCGGGTCGTAAAGCTGACAGCACCGCTGAAGGCTCCGGTGGGCGAAAACAGGATTCCCTCTTTTATACGGACAAGCTCACCGGATCCGGCCTATTCGACCGCCCATCCCGGCTGGCAGAGGTATGAAACAGGCGCCGTTGAGATGCGGGTATTCCGTGAGGGCGCTGCGGTCAAGGCGATTCAGGTTATTGCCCGGCAGGGGAAAACTATTTCCGGCGATTTCTTCTCTTCATTTATGAACGAAATATCGGAGAAAGTACAACTCAAACTCCTTGCCCGCGATGAAAGGGAAGGGTGCCTGGTGGAAAAGGGTCTGGCTGCCGGCATTGCAGAGGTTCTCATTTACCGCAATAAGACGGGTGGTGAGATGAGCGCCTTCGTGGTAGCCTATTTATGACATCAAGGAGTAGTTATGAAGCATGAAAGATCTATTACACCATCAACAAGGATATGCGCGGTTATCGGCAATCCGGTTGCCCACTCCCTTTCCCCGGCGCTCCACAACGCCGCCTTTCAGGAACTGGGCCTGGATTTCATTTATGTGGCTTTTAGGGTGGAGGATCTGAAAAGCGCGTTGGCTGGAATGAGAGCTCTGGAAAACTTTCGTG
This sequence comes from Geobacteraceae bacterium, assembly GCA_041495805.1. GTDB lineage: Bacteria > Desulfobacterota > Desulfuromonadia > Geobacterales > Geobacteraceae > JBGQDJ01. Next base: position 2,783 of record JBGQDJ010000186.1, on the reverse strand, counting down.
GCATGAGCATTACAATCCCCCACAAAATAGAGGCGATGAAATATCTGGACGAGATAGCCGAGGCGGACCGGAGCATCGGTTCCATCAATACGATCATAAACGAGAAGGGGAGGCTGATCGGCATGGGGACCGACGGGCCGGGCGCTTTAAAGGCCCTGGTCGATGCGGGAGTATCCCTTGACACCAAGAGCGTCCTGATGCTCGGATCGGGAGGGGCGGCGAGGGCGATTGCATTTACCCTCGCGCTGAAGTCCGGACTTTCGAAACTCACGATCCTGGATATCAATGAGGGAATGCTGCAGGGGCTGGCCGCTGATCTGAAGTCCGGCACGTCAGCGTGTATCGAGTTCGCGGCACTTACTGAAAAAACCCTTGCCGGTGCAATGGAACAGGCCGATGTTATCATCAACTGCACCCCTATCGGCATGCACCCTAAGGAAGGTGTTTCTCTCGTTCCTGCCAAGCTTTTCCGGCCCGGCCAGGTGGTCTTCGATGTTGTCTATACCCCCCTGGAGACAAAACTCCTCGCCGATGCGGGATCACGCGGTCTTCAGGTCATTTCAGGGGTTGAGATGTTCATCAACCAGGCGGTCTTGCAATTCAGGGAGTTTACCGGTGTTGACGCCCCGGTGGAGGTTATGCGGCGGGTGGTGATGGAGCGGCTTAAATCATGAATCTAGTGCTGATCGGATACAGGGGTACGGGAAAGAGCGTGGTGGGAGCCATTCTCGCAAGTCGCCTGGCCATGCGCTACATCGGCATGGACGCGGCCATAATCGAAAGGGCCGGCATGGCGATACCGGATATCGTGGAGAAATGCGGCTGGCCCGGATTTCGCGATCTGGAATCCGCTGAGGCCCGGGAACTGGCGGGCCTCGACAATCTCGTAATAGATACCGGGGGCGGGATCATAGAAAGTCCGGAGAATATCGTGGCTCTGCAAAAGAGCGCAATGATATTCTGGCTGAAGGCGAAGGTTCATACCATAGTCTCACGCATTCAGGGGGACACCCAGCGGCCGTCCCTGACATCGGGAAAGAGCTTCACGGAAGAGGTGGCGGAAGTGCTTGAACGGAGGATTCCCAAATACAGGAGCGCCGCTGATCACGAAATCGACACGGACGAACTGACCCCTGAACAGATCGCCGACAGGATCATCGAACTCTGGTGGAAAAGATAACAACCGGGATATTTTCCGTCTCACGGGGGATGAGGGCCGGATAAGGCGATACATTTGCCTTACAGGGGAAATCGCCGAACTGCCTGGCTTTTATCGCCCCGCGGGTTTTTCAGTTTGATTTCCGATGCAGAAGGGATATACTGAATTAGAGACAGCGCAATCACGGAGTGGGATTGAATCGCATCCGCTCCGTAACGGTTATAAGGAGGGATCATGAAAATATTAATTGGAATAGTGACATCTCTATGTCTCCTTTATCCATTCATTGTCAATGCTTCAGATTCTCCGGTGGGAAACGTTAAGACATTGAAGGGGACGGCATCCATCATCAGGAACAAGACTCCCCTCGAAGCGAAAAGCGGCTCCGAGCTCTTCCAGAATGATTCTTTGAAAACCGGCGCTGACGGTTCAATCTCTGTTGTTTTCAAGGATGACACCCTGATATCGATCGGGCCCAATAGCGAGCTTCTGATAAATGAGTTTAGCTTCTCACCCGCGGAGGGGAAATTTTCGTTTGTCGCCAGGTTGCTCAAGGGAACGTCCGCATACGTTTCTGGAATAATCGGCAAACTTTCGCCGCAAAATGTACGTTTTGAGACCCCTGTGGCAAATATTGGCATACGGGGCACCAAGTTTGCGGTAAAACTTGATGGAGATGATGAAGTAATCCGCTGAACATTCTAAAATCATTTATATTTATCAAATATATCCCACCTGATAGAGGCAATTCTCCGGTAAAGAGGCATCTCTATGAATATAGCCAGAACACTTTTTATCAGCGTTTTCCTCATTTTATTTCTAGTTTCATGCGCCGCCAAAAACAATAGAAGCATGGTTGTGGTCCTTCTTCCCGGTTCTGACGGAAAGACAGGCCAGATCGTGGTTTCCAATAAAGGAGGAAGCCGGCTCATCAGCAAGCCGGAGCAGGCAATAGAGATACGCTCCGCCAACGTTGCCCCTTCGGAACCGTTTACAATGAATATTGAAAAAATCCGGGATGATTTCGGAGAGGCCCTCTCCGCGCTCCCTTCCCCTCCCATCCATTTCATTCTCTATTTCCATACAGGCACTTCAATTATAACCGAAGAATCGCGTAAGCTGCTCGCGAAGATACTACCCGAGATTGCGTCACGAAAAACAATGGAAGTAAGTGTCGTGGGCCATACAGACACTGAGGGGACCCGGAAGATGAACCAGAAACTCGGCATGGAGCGGGCAATGGAGATAAAAAATCTTCTTGTGTCCCAGGGAATAGATCCCCGTATTATTGAAGTAACTTCCCACGGCGAAGGGAATCTTCTGGTCAAAACGCCGGATGGTGTTCCGGAACCGCGCAATCGCAGGGTAGAGGTAATTCTGCGGTAAACGGGAAAATGCCTGTCAGGAGGTATTATGAAGAGAGTCATGGCAATCGTGATAGCGCTCTGCATCTCTTTTACCATCTGCGCTTCTGCTTTGGACGTGCCTGTGGGAAGCATCAAGACCTTGAAGGGGACGGCGTCCATCATCAGAAACAGGAATGCAGTTGACGTGATAATAGGATCGAAAGTCTTTACAAACGACGCCCTGAAAACCGGGAGTGACGGTTCCATGGCCATGGTCT
>JBGQDJ010000185.1:0-5883 GCA_041495805.1 Geobacteraceae bacterium | reverse complement strand
GTTGTGGGCGAAACCGGAACGGGGAACATCCAGGCCAATCCGCTGCATCGCCTCCTTGAAGAGGGTGCGGTCCTCTGCCATCTTGATGGCAGGGAGTTTGGCGCCTATCAGCTCCACTCCGTACTTGTCAAGCACCCCGCTCTCCGCCACGGCCACGGCGACATTGAGGGCGGTCTGCCCCCCAAGTGTGGGGAGGATGGCGTCGGGACGCTCCCTGGCGATGATCTTTTCCAGAAATTCCGGGGTAACTGGCTCGATATAGGTACGGTCTGCAAAATCGGGATCGGTCATGATGGTTGCCGGATTGCTGTTCAGGAGCACCACCTCGAAACCTTCCTCCTTGAGCGCCTTGCACGCCTGGGTGCCGGAGTAGTCGAACTCGCACGCCTGGCCGATGACGATCGGTCCCGCGCCGATGATGAGGATCTTTTTTATGTCGGTACGTTTCGGCATTTCTTCTCCTTACGTTGATTTCAATGTAATACAAAAGAGGAGCAAAGATTTTCGCAAGGTCCAGGCGATCAAGGAATGACGCGGAGGCGTAGCAGCGCTACGCCGCACAAGGAGTTCCGAAGATCAACGCCGAGGTTGCGGAAATATTTGCTTCTCACTCCTGCACCCAGCCGTTCTCCAGCCCGGCCTCTTCCAAGGCCGCCACCGCCTCCTCGTATTCTCCGTCGGTCAGCCTGCGATCGATACCTGGAACCGATACCGCTTCATGGGCCGGGAAGAACTGCTTCATCAGCGATACATGGGTCTCGCGACCGAGGTTTTCACCGATCCAGGCCATGGTATCGACACTCCCGGCCCCCCCTTCGGGCAAGACAAGGTGGCGGATGACAAGCCCCCGCAACGCCACGCCCTCTTCATCCACCTGCAGATGCCCCACCTGGCGCAGCATCTCCATTACCGCCGCCCGATTGATATCCCGGTAGCCGGGGGCGGAGGAGAACCTGACCGCCTCTTCATCACCGGCATACTTCATGTCCGGCAGATAGATATCGACGATCCCCTCCAGGAGCCGAAGGGCATCCACCCGCTCGTAGCCGCTGGAGTTCCAGAGGATGGGGAGCCGCAACCCCTTGCCGATGGCCAGGTAGAGTGAGGCAAGAATCTGCGGCAGGTAATGGGTGGGGGTGACGAAATTTATGTTGTGCACCCCCAGCGACTGCAGCTTCATATACTTTGCGGCCAGTTCCCCGGTGGTCAGGTCGTTGCCGTTGCGCAACTGGCTGATGGGGAAATTCTGGCAGAACCTGCAATGGAGAGAGCATCCGGAAAGGAAAATCGTGCCTGAACCTCTTGTCCCTGATATGGGGGGTTCCTCCCCCCAGTGGACATTGGCGGAAGCTATACGTGGCCGCGCCTTGGCCCGGCAGACGCCGGTCTCCCCGGCCAGGCGGTTCACCCCGCAGAGATGGGGGCAGAGATCGCAATGCTTCAGCCTCTTATATCCCTGCCGGACCCTCTCCAGCAGCTCGCCCGAATTGTAAAGATCCAAGTAACTCATTGTCAGCTTCTGAGGCTGTCGATTTTTCGCAAGGTCAAGGCGCTCAAGGGAATCGGCGGAGGCGTAGCAGCGCTACGCCGAACAACGAATTCCCGCAGGGCAACGCCGAGATTGCGGAAAAGCGGCGGCCTCACTTGTCTTTCTCCATCATCTCCACGAACCTGCCAAACAGATATTTCGAATCATGTGGTCCGGGCGACGCTTCCGGATGGTGCTGGACCGAGAAGATAGGAAGATCCCTGTGCCGCATTCCTTCCACGGTCTGATCGTTCAGGTTTTCATGTCCCAGATCACAGGCGTGGGAGAGAGACACAATGTCAACCGAGAAGCCATGGTTTTGGGCGGTTATCTCCACCTTCCTCGTGACCAGGTCCATTACGGGGAGATTGGAGCCGTGATTGCCGAACTTTAGCTTGATTGTCCTCCCACCCAGGGCGAGACCAAGGAGCTGGTGCCCCAGGCAGATGCCGAATATGGGTATCTTGCCGATGAATTTCCTGATATTTTCGATGACCGCATGCATCGGCTCCGGGTCACCAGGACCATTGGAGAGGAAAATGCCGTCGGGCTGCATCGCCATGGCCTGCTCTGCGGGAAAGGTGGCCGGCACGACGGTCACGTCGCAGCCTGCGTTGAGCAGACAGCGTAGGATATTGAATTTTATGCCGAAATCGTAAGCGATTACCTTGTATTTCAATCCCTTGGCGGGCGGATGGGTGTATCCTTTACCCAACTCCCAAACCCCTTCACTCCAGTGATAAGGCTTATCGCAGGTAACGCCGCTCGCCAGGTCAAGCCCGGCCATGCTCGGTATTGCACGGGCCTTTTTCATAAGTGATTGGGGATCAATATCCAGGGTGGAAATAATTCCGTTCTGCGCCCCATGGTCACGCAGATGACGGGTCAGGGAGCGGGTGTCGAGCCCCTGGATACCGACTACGCCGTGCTCCTTGAGATAGGCGTCCAGGCTCATGGTGGCGCGCCAGTTGGAGTAGTTATCGTGATACTCCTTCACTATGAAACCGGAGAGGTTAAGCTGCTGGCTCTCTATGTCCTCCGGATTTATGCCGGTATTGCCGATCTGGGTGTAGGTCATGGTGACCATCTGCCCCTTGTAGGAAGGGTCTGTCAGCACCTCCTGATAACCTGTCATTGAGGTATTGAAGACAACCTCACCCTTAGCCTCGCCTGAGGCGCCAAACGATTTCCCTTTGAAAACCCGGCCGTCAGCCAGGGCCAGAACTGCTTTCATGGTAACTCCCTCACCCCCCCTCCCAACCTCCCCCCTCAAGGGGAGGAGTGTTTGTCCCTCTCCCCAAAGCGGGGGAGGGAGGGGGAGGGGGGGTTAGATAACGTTTTAATTCTTAAAGACTATTCTGCCGCCTACGATGGTATACACCGCCTTCCCTTGCATGGTCTGGCCGAGCCAGGGGGAATTTTTTGATTTGCTCGCAAGTTTCTCCGCATCGACGACCCATTCAAGGTCCGGGTCTATAAGGGTGATGTCCGCTATCGCCCCCGGTTTCAATGTACCACGGTCGATACCCAGAATTTTTGCCGGGTTAAGGGACATCTTTTCCACCATCGTCGATATTCCAAGGACTCCATCCCTGACCAGTCCGAGGGAAAGAGGCAGGGATGTCTCCAGACCGATGATGCCGTTCAAGGCCCTGCTGAACTCAACGTCTTTCTCGTCACTCCGGTGGGGCGCATGGTCGGTGGCAATGGCGTCGATCGTGCCATCAGCCAGTCCGGACTTGATGGCAGCGACATCGGCGGCCCCGCGCAAAGGGGGGTTCATCTTGGCGTTGGCCTTGGCGCTGCGTACGGCATCTTCGGTGAGAGAGAAATAATGGGGCGCCGTCTCACAGGTTACCTTTACCCCGCGAGACTTGGCGTCTCTGATGATGCGCACAGCGCCCCTTGTGGAAACATGTGCAATGTGTATGGGTGCCCCTGTGAATTCGGCCAGACAGACATCCCGGGCAATCGCCGTATCCTCCGCGGCCCAGGGGATTCCCTCCAACCCCAGGTCCCTTGAGACGGCCCCTTCGTTCATCACCCCGTCGGCTGCCAGGGAAAGTTCTTCGGCGTGGGAGATAACCGGAATTCCCATATTGCCGGCGGTCTCAAGGGCCAGCCGCATCATCCGCGCATCCGTCACCGGCCTGCCGTCGTCGGACACCGCCACACATCCGGCAGCCTTTAATTCCCCCAAGGAGACAAGATCTTCGCCTTTGCTTCCACAGGTAATGGCGCCGATGGGAAAGACATTGACCAGGGCTTCGGCTTTAGCCTTGTTGACGATGTATGTAGTCACTGCCTTGCTGTCGTTCACCGGCTTGGTGTTGGGCATGCACGCAACGGAGGTGAATCCGCCGACCGCCGCGGCTCTCGTCCCTGTCGCAATATCTTCCTTATACTCCAGCCCGGGGTCGCGCAGGTGAACATGCATGTCGATCAGGCCGGGGGTTACCAGTAGACCGGCTGCCTCTATGGTTTCGCATCCCGCCTCCGCTTTCAGATGTTTTCCCAGTTCCTTGATTATGCCGGCTTCCACAAGAATATCGGTTGTTTCATCAATTCCCTGAGATGGGTCAATTACCCGGCCACCTTTTATAAGCAGGTCCTTCCTCACCTTCGCACCCATGACTCTACCTCGTGCTCTATTTCCGCAGCGTCACATCCAACGGCCTGTATTCAGCGTCGAAGTTGACGGTGATACTCTCTTTAAGGCTGGTAGGGACATTTCTTCCCACAAAGTCGGCCCGAATCGGCAATTCCCGGTGACCGCGATCTATCAACACCGCCAGCTGGATGCAGGCCGGCCTGCCGTGGTCCATAAGCGCATCCATGGCGGCCCTGATGGTGCGTCCGGTGAAGAGGACATCGTCCACCAGGACCACTTTCTTCTCCTCAACGGTAAAGGGGATCTCCGTATTCCCTGTCGGCGGACGCTCGCTCTTCACCTTGAGGTCGTCCCTGTAAGGGGTTATGTCCACGGCGCCAACAGGGACCGTTTCTCCCTCGATCTCCTCCAGTTTGCGGGAGAGTTCACGGGCCAGGTAAACACCACCCGTCCATATGCCAACCAGAACCAGCCCCTTTCCTCCCTTGTTTTTTTCCAGAATCTCGTGGGCGATCCTGGTCAACGCCCGTTTGACACCGACCTCATCCAGGATAATCGTACCTTCGCTTTTCAAGTCCACCTCCCTTTCTTCCGGAGCATAACTGATCTCCATACCGTCCGGTTTCGCCCACTCAGACATATAAAAAGAGCCTTCCCGCTGGCAGGCGGAAAGGCTCTTCAGGAGCTGACATGGAGAGTTTTCTTTCATCACCTTTGTTAACCTCACGGGGTTAATTTAAAAGGCCGTTCATTCAATTTCAGGAAATGTATCACCTCAATCTCACAGAGTCAAGTTGGAAAATGCCGAAAGCTTCTTGCATAGATGATTTTCGCCGCAATGAACAGCTCCGTCAGTTGATTAGTCTGCCGATATTCCCCCATCTGACCCGGAATTTTGCTGTATCCCACGACCAGTATTTGATGAACGCCAGCCCTTTTATTTTCGAGTTTTTCACGAAACCCCAGAAACGGCTGTCATAGGATCGGTCCCGGTTATCTCCCATCATGAAGTAGGAATCCGCCGGCACTTTTACCGGACCGAAATTGTCGCGGGGATTCTGTTCGCGGGGAATCAGGTCCTTCTCCTTGTGCACTTCGTGCGGGTTCACATAAGGCTGACCGTTTACATACACTTGTTTGTCCTTCTCCTCGATTACATCGCCAGGAGTGCCGATCACCCGTTTGATAAAGTCCTTGCTCGGGTCCTCGGGATATTCGAAAACTATGACATCCCCCCGTTTAGGTTCACGGATCTTGAGTATCCGCTTGTCGGTAAAAGGGATCTTGGTGCCGTAAATGAACTTGCTGACCAGGATGTGGTCACCGATCGCCAGGGTATCCTCCATGGAACCGGAGGGTATCTTGAATGCCTGCACAACGAAGGTCCTGATTATCAGAGCAAGGATGATCGCGATGACAATCGATTCGGCATACTCCCGGATGATATGCTTTTTACCGGCAGGGGCCGGGGTCCCTTTTTTGTCATCGACTTCCGTCTGTTTCTGCTTTTCTTCTGCCATATCCTCAGGTCCTTTTATTTGAAATTGATGAATCCAAGTAACTGCGTGCATAGATGCATTTTTTTACCTTCAGTCTTCAGCCTTCAGTCTTAACACCTGAGTCCTTAACCTTCAACCTTGAGAATGGCAAGGAAAGCCTCCTGGGGGAGCTCCACATTGCCGACGTTCTTCATCCGTTTTTTCCCTTCCTTCTGTTTCTCCAGAAGCTTCCTTTTGCGGGTTAT
>JBGQDJ010000184.1:0-5887 GCA_041495805.1 Geobacteraceae bacterium | reverse complement strand
CTTCGTCCATGCGGGCCGACGCGGGTGTCGTCATCTCCGCCTCCCATAATCCCTTCCAGGATAACGGCATCAAATTTTTTTCCCGCGACGGCTTTAAGCTTCCCGACGAGATGGAGCTCAGGATCGAGGAGCTGATCTTCTCTAAAAAGATCGACTCCCTCCGCCCCACTGCCTCCGAGGTTGGCAAGGCGTACCGGATTGACGATGCAATCGGCCGCTATGTGGTATTCCTGAAGAGCACATTTCCGAAGGATCTGGACCTGACAGGCTTGAAGATTGTCCTCGATTGCGCCAATGGGGCGGCCTACAAGGTGGCGCCTGCGGTGCTGGAGGAACTGGGGGCGAACGTTATCACCATCGGCGTGAACCCGAACGGCACCAACATCAACGCCGGCTGTGGTTCCCTCCATCCCGAGGTGATCAGCGCGGCGGTCAGGGAACACCGCGCCGACTTGGGAATCGCCCTGGATGGCGATGCGGACCGGGTCATCTTTGTGGACGAATCCGGCAATGAAGTGGATGGCGACCGTATCATGGCTATCTGCGCCATTGACCTCCTGAAACAGAGAAAGCTGCGCAAGAACACAGTTGTTGCCACGGTAATGAGCAACTTGGGACTGGACATCGCCGTGAAGAAGGCTGGCGGCAAAGTGATCAAGACCGTGGTCGGAGACCGTTATGTCGTTGAGGAGATGCGCAAGGGGGGTTACAATCTCGGGGGGGAACAGTCGGGGCATATGATCTTTCTCGACCACAACACCACGGGAGACGGCACATTGACGGCACTCCAGGTGCTGGCGATCATGCGCAGGCAGGACAAAAGCCTCGCCGAACTGGCGAAGGTGATGATTCCGCTGCCGCAGGTGCTGCTGAATGTGAAGGTTGCGGAAAAGCGGGACATCATGACCATCCCCGAAATTGCCGGACTGGTGCGGGACATTGAAGAGAAGGTGCAAGACGAAGGGCGCATCCTGATCCGTTATTCCGGGACTGAACCGCTTCTTCGCATAATGATCGAAGGCCGGGACAAGGATCAGATTACCTGCTGGGCCAGTGAGATTGCCGACAATGTGGAAAAGAATATCGGGGAGAAATGATCATGGCCAGACTTGGAGTAAATATCGACCATGTGGCGACCATCCGCCAGGCCAGGGGAGGAGCCGAACCCGATCCCGTTGCGGCAGCGGCCATAGCCGAACTTGCCGGCGCGGACGGCATCACCATCCACCTGCGCGAAGACCGCAGGCATATCCAGGACCGTGACCTTAAGCTCCTTCGCGAAACCGTCAAGACCAGACTCAACCTGGAGATGGCCGCCACCCGCGAGATGATCGACATCGCCCTTTCGGTGAAACCCGACATCTGCACGCTGGTGCCGGAAAAACGCCAGGAGCTAACCACAGAGGGGGGGCTGGATGTGCGCATCAATATGCAGAACATCGCTGAAGCGGTGGAACGCCTGCATGAAGGGGAGCTGTCGGTAAGCCTTTTCATAGATCCCGATCCCGACCAGATCAAGGCAGCTGATAAAGTGGGGGCTGATTACATCGAGATCCACACCGGCGCCTTTGCCGGGGCAAGGGATTGGAAGAGACAGGAGCAGGAGCTGATCAAGATCGAGAACGCAGTCAAACTGGCCGCCAAGCTCGGACTTGGCGTGAATGCGGGTCATGGCCTCAATTACATCAATATCAAAAAAATCGCCGCGATAGGCGGCATCGGTGAATACAACATAGGCCATTCCATCATCTCCCGGGCGGTACTGGTCGGGCTCGACAGGGCGGTGAGGGAGATGGTGGACCTGATTAAATATGCTTGAAAATCATCAAGCAACATTAACAGGGATATACAGGATGAACAGGATGAAGCAGCTGATATTAAATAGATAAAAGCTGTAATGCATGCTTCCATGTAATTAGACCCGGCTTTAAAACGAATTATGTTAAAATCCTTTTCAAGATAATTTGCAAAAATTTCAACAACGGATAATAGCAAGCCACCAGTTATCTGATTCTGGTTTATCCTGAATATCCTGTATATCCCTGTTGATTAAGGGTTTGGGTTTTTATGATTTTCGGCACAGGCATCGATATCGTTGACATCTCCCGTTTCGAAAAATTCGTGCGGGAAAACAACGAGCCCCTGTTCAGGCGGGTTTTTACTCCCCAGGAACAGGCCTACTGCGCTTCCAAGAAGCGGATCGCCCAGCATTACGCCCTTCGCTTCGCCGCCAAGGAGGCCTTCCTGAAGGCTCTGGGCACGGGGCTCAGGGACGGGCTTTCGTGGCGCGAAATGGAAGTGGTTAACGACCCATGGGGAAAGCCGGAGCTGAAGCTTTGTGGCAGGGCGGAGGAGTTGTTCAGACAAAAAGGGCTGGCCAACGCATTTCTCTCCCTATCCCATGACGGAAATTACGCCATTGCTTCGGTGATACTGGAGGGTGAATGAAGGTAGTTACCGGCGAAACCATGCAGTGTCTGGATCGACGGGCTATCGAGGAGTTCGGCATCCCCGGCTTGAATCTTATGGAAAACGCCGGGAGGGGGTGCGCAGAAGCGATTAGCGCCCGGTTTGGAGGAGAACCGGACCCTCGGGCAGTGATCGTAGCCGGAAAAGGGAACAATGGCGGAGACGGGTTTGTAATCGCCCGACTACTCAGAGAGTGCGGCTGGCATGTGGAGACTTTTGTCCTTGCCCGGAGGGAGGAGATCAAGGGGGATGCCCGGACGAATCTTGACCGACTTTCAGAGATGCCGATTACCTTCTGCACTGAAGAGGGAAGCCTGGAGTGTTGCGGTCCCGCGCTAAGGGAAGCGACGGTGATCGTGGATGCGCTTCTGGGGACCGGGCTGAATAGCGCTGTTGCCGCTCTTTATGCCGGAATGATCGGGATGATTAATAATACCGGCAAACCGGTTGTCGCCGTGGACATACCTTCCGGGATCGACGCAGCAAGCGGCAGGATGCTCGGTTGCGCGGTAAAGGCCAATATGACGGTCACTTTTGCCTTGGCCAAATGCGGCCATATCCTCTATCCGGGAGTGGAATATACAGGGCTGCTTCGAATCGTCGATATCGGCATCCCTACGGAAATAACGGCATCCGCCGAAGGGGATGAGTTTCTCGATGGGGCTGCGGTAAGACCTTTACTTAAGAGACGGAGCCGGAGCGCGCACAAGGGGAGCTGCGGACACTGCCTGATTGTCGCCGGCTCCACCGGCAAGAGCGGAGCTGCCGCCATGTCGGCCAACAGCGCCGTGAGGGCCGGTGCCGGGCTGGTTACCCTGGCTGCCCCGGCAAGCCTCAATGCCGTACTGGAGGTGAAGACCACCGAGGCGATGACCCTCCCCCTCCCTGACAAAGGGTCCGGTTACCTGGGAAATGGAGCCCGTGAGTCGATCATGGAGGCCCTGACCGGCAAAACAGTAGTGGCCCTGGGACCGGGCACTACGCGGCGCCCCGAAACGGCGCTACTCATCCGGGAACTTGCGACTTCGATAGAATTGCCTCTAGTGATCGATGCCGATGGGCTGAATGCGATTGCTGAAGATCCCGGCATACTGCTCATGAAAAAATCTGATATAGTTATACTGACCCCCCATCCGGGAGAAATGGGTCGTCTTGCCGGGCTTTCAACCGCTCAGGTGGAACTGGACAGGCTCGCGGTCGCCAGGGCATTTGCCGTAAAATACGGGGTATATCTTATTCTGAAAGGGGCGCGGACCATTATCGCCACTCCTGACGGCTCCGTCGCCATCAACGGCAGCGGCAATCCGGGAATGGCTTCCGGCGGTATGGGGGATGTGCTGACCGGGACACTGGCGGCTTTTATAGCCCAGGGGTACGACCCTTTCACTGCATGCAAACTGGGGGTCTTCATCCATGGCCATGCCGCGGACATTGTGGCGGCGGAAAAGGGAGAAATAGGCATCTCCGCGGTGGATGTGCAGGAAAGTCTCCCCTATGCGATAAAGGATATTATGGATTTATCGCTGGCCGCTTGTCGTTAGTCGCTTGTTGATAATTGGTACAACATGTCGAATTCGGAAACTTATGACGTCAAATCAAAACAAGTTTGATCGGAGAAAAATATGCTTACTGCCGGCGATGTGATGACGAAGGAAGTCATAACCGTTAAGAAAGAAACCACCATTCGGGAACTCGCAGAGCTTTTTGCCCGCCATCGGATCAGCAGCGCTCCGGTAGTGGACAACAGCGGCGCGATGATCGGGATTGTCACCGAGACCGACCTTGTCGAACAGGACAAAAACCTCCATATCCCCACGGTAATCTCCCTCTTCGACTGGGTCATCTACCTGGAGAGCGACAAGAAATTCGAGAAGGAGCTGAAAAAAATGACCGGCCAGACTGTTGGCGACATCTTCACCGAGGAGGTCGTTCAAGTATCTTCAACCACGCCGGTCAGCGATCTGGCCGACCTGATCAGTTCCAGGAAAATCAATTCAATCCCGGTGGTGGACGGGAACAGGCTGGTAGGCATTGTCTCCCGCATCGACCTGATCCGGACCATGATCAAGCAGGGATGAATTGCAGTCGATCATAACGCGAAACGCGGACGAAACCGCAACATTGGGAATGAGACTGGGTCGTCTCTTGAAGCCGGGTGATTTTATTGCCCTTATTGGCGAACTGGGTTCGGGGAAGACCCGTTTTGTCCAAGGGGTGGCAGCGGGCCTTAATGTTGAGCCCGGCAGGCCGGTGACCAGCCCCACCTACTCCCTTCTCCATATCCACAGCGGCAGGCTCCCCCTTTATCATTTCGATCTCTACCGTCTCAGCGGAGACGAAGATGTGGAGCAGCTCGGCTTTGCGGAATATTTTTACGGTGACGGGGTATCTCTCGTTGAGTGGGCCGACCGATTGCACGTGGAGATGCCCGCGGAACGCCTCACCATAACCTTCTCCCATCTCGGGGAAGACGAGCGACGGATCGATTTTGCGCCGCTCGGCAATAGTTATGAAGATTTGATTATAAAGCTTTCCCCATGATAAAAAAATGTTTTGACCATGGGATTGATACTTTGTTATAAAAAAGAGCTTATCCTGAAGACCGTTCTTAATTTATCAGTCCTGCGCGGATGTCGTGCAAAGGAGGATTTTCCAGATGGCTCTCGTGGTCCAAAAGTACGGCGGCACTTCTATGGGATCGATTGAACGGATCCGCAACGTCGCCAAAAGGGTGGCCAAGACCTATGACGCCGGCAACGACATGGCGGTCGTCGTATCGGCCATGTCCGGGGAAACGAACAAGCTCGTGGCGCTTGCCAACGAGATGTGCGAATTTCCGGACAACCGTGAATACGACGTCCTTGTCGCTTCAGGCGAACAGGTGTCGATCGCCCTTCTTGCCATGTGCCTCAAGTCGATGGGGTACAAGGCAAGGTCCTATCATGGCTGGCAGGTGCCGATAGTAACGGACAGCTCCTTTAGCAAGGCAAGGATCGCGGAGATAAGCGACAGGAAGATGCGGGCCGACCTGAATCAGGGCTCCATTCTCATCGTCGCCGGTTTTCAGGGGATGGACGGGGAAGGGAACATCACGACCCTGGGCCGAGGCGGCTCGGACACCTCGGCGGTCGCGCTTGCCGCGGCCCTCAAGGCCGATGTCTGCGAGATTTACACCGACGTTGACGGCGTCTACACCACCGATCCCAACGTCTGCTCCGATGCCCGGAAGATCGATAAGATATCCTATGAGGAGATGCTGGAACTTGCCAGCCTCGGTGCAAAGGTATTGCAGATCCGCTCCGTGGAATTCGCCAAAAAGTTCAATGTGGACATACATGTCCGCTCCAGTTTCAATGACAATCCGGGGACCATGGTCACCAAGGAGGATAAGGAAATGGAATCAGTGCTCGTTTCAGGT